>JAQGPD010000047.1 GCA_028293305.1 Verrucomicrobiales bacterium
TGTGGCCAATTCCCTGATTTTTTAGCCACAAAGAGCACAAAGAAAGACAGAGAGCTGGGGCGAAAACCAGCGGGGCACCGGTCCTTTTTGATCTTTGTGTTTCTCTGTGATCTCTGTGGCCAATTCCCTGATTTTTTAGCCACACAGAGCACAAAGAAACACAGAGAGCTGGGGCAAAAACCAGCGGCGCGCCGATCCTTTTTGATCTTTGTGTTTCTCTGTGATCTTTGTGGCCAATTCCCTGATTTTTTTTAGCCACAAAGAGCACAAAGAAACACAGAGAGCTGGAGCGAAAACCAGCGGGGCACCAATCCTTTTCTTTTTTGTGTTACTCTGTGATCTCTCCGGCCAATTCCTCCTATTTCCATGAAACCTTCCCGCCCCGCCCGTGCCTCTGCCGGCTCTGCCGCTGACCCGCGTCAACCCGTTCGCCGGCATGCGCATACGGACTACGCGAAGGCTCCGAAAATTGGGGATGAGGATGATCTCTATCAAATCGTCCGCGACCAGAAAGCGCCCCTGCTTTTGATTTTGGACGGCATTACGGATCCTCACAATCTCGGGGCCTGCATCCGCACGGCGGACGCGGCCGGAGTGCATGCAGTGATTACGCCGAAGGACCGCGCCGCGACTTTGACGGACACGGTGCGTCACATCGCGTGCGGCGCGGCGGAAAGTGTTCCTTTTATTCAGGTCACGAATCTCGCGCGCACCATGGAAAAGCTCCAGGCGCTGGGCGTGTGGCTGGTGGGTCTGGCGGATGAGGGCGGGCAGTCGTTATATGATATTGATTTGAAGGGACCCATCGGCGTGGTCATGGGCGCGGAGGGACCGGGCATGCGGCGCCTGACTGGCGAAAAATGCGACTTTCTCGCGCGCATTCCCATGCATGGAAAAGTCGAGTGTCTGAATGTCTCGGTCGCCACGGGTGTGTGTCTTTATGAATGCGTCCGGCAGCGGGGCGTGAAGTAGGGTCGAAGGTTTTGTGCCATTCGATTTGGAGGGGCTGCCGGCATTGAAGGACATGCGGAATCATTGATACGAGCAGGGCAGGGAAGGATAGAAATGGACCGGCGGGTTATGTGAGTGGGACGGAGGGCTGGAAAAAATTGAATGTTAGGGCGGGATTTTTTGAGCCCCGCGGATGTGTGGAAATTATATTTTGTAACAAATCGCCGTGCAAGGCCCTGAACATCAGTGTGTGAGGGCGTTGGAGGGCTTGGCGGGCCGGTTCCTGTTAAAGCAAATCTTGACGCTGGGTGGCGGACTTTGATAGATTTTGCGGGATGCAGAACACCCCCCATACCTCCGGACGGACCGTTGCCGATTTTGAGAAAAAGTTAGACTTCCCGGCCGGTGGGGCTGGGGTGGGCCGGAAGCTTGGGCCCGTTTTTGGGGTATTGCTATTGGCTTTGGCGGGCATCGGTGCGGCTTCCGCGCAATCCACCTGGAACTCCGGGGTCGGCGGCAGCTGGGCCACCGCAACCGATTGGTCCCCCGCCGGTGTGCCCGCGGCGGGAGCAGATATCGTTTTCAATGGAGCCGCCACGATAGCCAATCCCGCGCAGACGGCGAACCGATCCATCACATTGGACGGAACCCGCACGGCCGGATCCATTTTGTTCAACAACGATCTGGGAGCTTTCACCAATTCCGTGACGACCGGCACAGGCGGCCCTTTGGTTTTCGATGCCGCCAGTGGTCCGGCCACGATCACCGCCAACGGGGGCGGGACCGGGACTGGAAATTCCACCGTTTCAGTTGCCATGACCCTGACGGATTCGTTGGTCGCCATCGTCAATAACACCACCGCCACCTCCGCGGCCGGAGCGCTCAACCTGACGGCGGCCATCAGCGGTCCCGGCGGGTTCACCAAGCAAGGCGATGGGCTGGCGACTTTCGGCACTGGAACGAAAACCTATACCGGCGCCACCATCCTGGACGGGGGGCGCATGCGCATGTCGCAGCTGGCTCATCCCACGGCCACATCCAGTGTTACGATCAATGCGGGCGCCCAGCTGAACCTCATTTCCGCCAGCACTTATGGATTTGGCGGCGCCACCCTGAATCTGAATGGCAGCGGCGCGACTTCCGGCCCCTACGCCGCCTTTCCCGGAGCGATCCGGAACGACACCAATCTCGCCGTGGTCCTAACAAGCCGCGTGGTTTTGCAATCGGATACCCTGCTGCAGGTCCCGGGCAGCGCCTCCGGCTCCCT
Organism: Verrucomicrobiales bacterium; assembly: GCA_028293305.1. Taxonomy (GTDB): domain Bacteria; phylum Verrucomicrobiota; class Verrucomicrobiia; order Verrucomicrobiales; family V1-33; genus CAIZWU01. The sequence goes on from JAQGPD010000047.1 coordinate 2,219, forward strand.
GAGCCTGAGCAATGTGGTTTCCGGTCCCGGAGGACTCACCCTGACGGCGCCGGGCAGTGATGCGAATCAAGGTCAGCTGGTCCTTGACGGGGCTAACAGCTACGCCGGCAGCACGGTCATCCGCGCGGGTTTGCTGACCCTGGGATCGAGCGCCACCGCCTCCCTGGGCGCGGGGGATGTGACGGTGATGAGCGGCAGCAGCATGGTGAGCGGAGCCAGCGCGCGGTTGGCGATTCCAAGCACCGCTTTGAATGCCATAACAGATGTGGCGGTGCTATCGCTGGCAGGCGGAAATGTCGCCGGGGTGGCGGATGACGGTTACATCAGCCTGGCGGCCGGAGTGAATGAATGGGTCGGTGGACTCATCCTCGGCGGCACCGCGCAGGGCCCCGGCACGTATGGCAGCACCGCCAGCGCGGCGACTTTTCAGAATGACGAATACTTCAGCGGCAGCGGCATCCTGACGGTCATCCCCGAACCAGCCGCGCCGCTTTTGGTGTTGCTAGGAGCCTTGGTCTGCACGCAGGACCGCCGGCGGGGCCGGGGTCGGGCGCGGCAGAGTGGGTAGTTGAGGGCAGGGGATTGCGTTAGTGACGCAGGGGGAGTGCGCGTGTGGGCGCGTGTGGGGCGCGCTGGAGGGCGGGCGTTTGTCTGGCGGGAGTTTGTCAGGAAGGCATTTGTCAGGAGGGCGGACATTCTGTCCGCCTGTTTGCACGTTGTGATTCGCGGTTAGGGGGACTGGATGTTCGTGGGGCTTGGGAGTGACATTGTGGTCGACAGAATGTCGACCCTCCTCCGGGCTTGGTCACATGGCCTCGATGCGCTCCAAGCTTTGTTCGGCTTCAGGTGTCGATGGGATGTGACCTGCTGTTCCTCACTGGATAGAATGGAATCTGGCACTATGAGCGTATTCTCTGAGGAGATCGTTTGCAATCTCTGTCTCCAATACCCGGTCCAGTGCCTGCTCGACCCGCTCTGGATAGGAACACGAGAACTCTCCGTATCCATGAATAGCTGCCTCGCGGCAGGCTATATGTTCTATCGCAAAGGTGTCGGCCAATACCGCAAAGCAGGCATCCGCGAGCTGTTGCTCGTCCGGGTAATCGCACAAGTATGAGATGGGGCAAATGTCCCAAAACATGTAACAAATGGCGTTCAGGGGCGAGGATGGCTGTTGGTCAAGATGACTCAGAGTCTGGGTGCATCTCGGCTGGAAACAATCCCTATAGAGCACGGTAATCGAGGCGATGGCCGAAAGTCGCCGTGCCAGTGGAACCTCCTTGCTGCGGAGGGCGAAAAAGTAGTCTGAACAAGCCGGGGAGGCCAAATACCAGAGCCCCTGATTCAGTTGCGCGTCAGTGAACCGCTGGAGGTCGGTAGCAGAATTGCAAAAGGTAAGCTCGATCAGCTCAGCGATCTCTGGTTCCTCTGCGGAAAATGATGGAGCGTCGACGTCCCAGTGCCATGCTGAATCGGCTACCGGATGATCGAAAACATGATTTATCCAATCCAGGTAGCGAGGGTGCATGAAAGTTGGGCGAGCGATTCAAGGCGAAGCACGGAGCGAAGCGGGGTTGTCTTCACCTCCTTGTTCTGCTACTATTCTTAGGGGTTATTTCGCTCCACCTTCTCCGAAATGCGCCTTGATGTCTTAGCTTGAAGATCAACTTGCACGACCGCCGTTCCATCATATCCACTGACAAGCGCCTGGCCCGCGTGTGGCCCACTGATTTTCAGTTGCAAAATGTGGTTTTCACTCCACTCCGTGGGATAAATCCAAGGGTTATCCTCGCCTGCGGCGATGTTAGGCATTGTGATATGCTGAAAACCTTTACCGTCCCATGCAAAAAGGTAAGTTCGGAACAGCTTGGGATATCCCGCCGAAATGGCGAGTATTTTTGAATCCGGACTCCATAGAAGGTGGTCGGCATAAAAATCGAGAACATCGGTTCCATCGATTTGGAGTCCAGAAGTGAATACTGCCTTCCCGTTCTTGTCAGCAATTTCCAGACGTCTTGTGTTCGTCTCGCCAACCTTGATTAGGCTCACTTTGAACGCGCCGTCCGGAGAGTCTTTTCTCAAATTCTTGGAGACCTCTCCTGCGAAAAGCGTAGCCGTCGCCAGAATGAAGTATGTAAGAGTGATTTTCATTTTCTTGCCGAACAGGTCGATGTTAGAGTTGCCGGAATTTTCGATTTCTTGTTACCGGCTGAAGACCGGGCGTTTTGTCAGGAGGGCGGACATTCTGTCCGCCCGTTTCATGCTGGGTCCTCCTTATTTCGCGTTGTGTGATCGGGTTGGACTTGGGAGTTTTTCAGATGGCTTTTGGGGTGGTGGCGGAGATGGGATTTTTGTGCTCGTCGTGGCTGCGGTTTGTTATCGTGGTCGACAGAATGTCGACCCTCCGGTTAGCGGCGGCGGCGTTTTTTTGCGGGGGCGTCGGTGGGGGGTGGGGATTTTTTGGCGTTGGCGCTGGCGTTGGGTTTGGCGGCGGGGCGGCCTCCGCCGGGTTTGTGGGTGGCGGTGCCGGTGCCGGGTGGGACGCTTTTTCCGCGGCGCGGGGGGCGGGAGTCGCCGCGGGATTCCCCACGTGCTTCTCCTCGCGATTCCCCACCTTTGCCGCCGCGGGACTCGTTGGGGCGGGGGCCTTTGCGGCGCTCCGGGCGGCCGCTCATGGGTGGGGCCTGGGAGTTGGTGGCGGTGACGCGGAGGAGGCGGAAGTTGACGGTGCCGCGCTCGCGGTCGATGCCGGTGGGGATGGCTTCCAGGAAGTCGCCGGCGCGGATGGCGACTTCGGGGCGGCGGTTGCGGAGGGTTTGGCTGGCGGCGTCGAAGAAGGGGTCCGGAAGGCCGAGGTCGGGGAGGCGGATGGCTCCACGGGTTTGGCTGTTGGTGGTTTCGATGAAAAGGCCGAAGGGCAGGACGCGGCTGACCATGCAGAGCCAGGGCTCTGGGTTTTCCATGGAGGCCAGGCGCTCGAAATATTCCAGTTCCTTGAGGCGGCGGCTTTCCATTTCGGCGTCGGCGCTGACGCGTTCGGTGGTGGAAATGTGTTCCGCAGTTTCCTTCATGTGCGCGTAGTTCGGGGTCTTCATGGTGCCGCCGCTGCCTGGCGCGCGGGTGAGATTCCATAACAAACGATGCACAATCAGGTCCGCGTATCGCCGGATGGGACTGGTGAAATGCGTGTAGTGTTTGAAGTGCAACCCGTAGTGGCCCAACGAGTCCGGATGATAGACGGCGCGCTTCAGGCTCTTGAGCAGGGTGAGCTTGAGCATGGGTTCCTCCGGCCGGCCGGCGAAGGCGGCGATGGCTTTTTGTAATTCCGACCGCACCGCGAGGTCGCCGACTTGAATGCCGGCGGCGGCCAGGATTTCGCGCAGTTCATCCAGCTTGGCCTGGTCCGGCTCCTCGTGGACGCGGTAGATGGACGGGCGGCCGCTTTGCAGCAGGGTTTCCGCCACGGCTTCGTTGGCGGCGAGCATGAATTCCTCGATGAGCTGGTGGCTTTCGTCGTATTGGATCGTGGCCAAGCGGACCGGCACCCCTTTTTCGTCGAGGATGATTTTGATTTCCGGGAACTCCAGGTCTAGGGCGCCGTTTTGATAGCGGCGTTTGCGGAGCATGGAGGCTAGCTTCCACGCGCGTTGCAGCAGATCGCTGTCGGGATCGCCGGCATCCGGGCTTTTCAGCGAGGCCATGGCTTCCTCATAGCTGTAACGGCGGGCGCTGCGGATGATGCCGGCGCCGAAGCGCTGGTCCAGGCGGTGGCCTTTGGAATTGTAAGTAATGACGGCAAAACGGGTCAGTTTGTCCTCGTTGGGACGGAGGCTGCAGAGGCCATTTGACAGGCGTTCCGGCAGCATGGGGATGACGCGGTCCACCAGATAAGTGCTGTTTCCGCGCTCGCGTGCTTCCTTGTCGAGGGCGCTGCCGGGCGTGACGTAGTGGGCGACGTCCGCGATGTGCACGTGCAGTTCAAAGCCCCCATCGCGCAACGCCACCACGCCGATCGCGTCGTCGAAGTCCTTGGCATCGAACGGGTCGATGGTGATGATGTGTTGTCCCCGGCAGTCCTCGCGGCGGGCGATTTCCGCGGCGGGGATTTCGTCAGGGTAGGCGGCGGCTTCTTTTAAAACGGCGTCCGGGAATGCGAGGGGAAGGCGGAATTTATAAATCACGCCAAGGACATCCACGCCTTTTTCGCCGGGGCGGCCGAGGCGTTTGACCAGGTGGCCCTTCATGCGGGAGCCGCGGCTGGGCCATTCGTCGATGGCGACCACGACTTTGTCGCCGGCCTTGGCTTCCGTGTCCCCGCTGATCTGCAGGTCGACATTGGGCAGCAGCACATCGTCCGGGATCACCCAGGCGTGTTGCGCGCGGATGAAAAGCGTGCCGGGGATTTGTTGGTTCCGGCGTTCCAAAACACTGACGACCCGTGCTTCGAGGTGGACTTCCTTGGCGTCCGCCATGCGTTGGGCCTGATCGCGTTTGGATTTCACGTGCTTCCACCAGGTCGGGGCGGCGGTTGCGGTGACCTTCACGCTGACCCGGTCGCCGTTCAGTGCCGTATTTAAAAATTCCTCCGGGATGGCAATGCGGGCGTCCGGATCCGCTCCGAGTGCGGCATAGACTGCAGCGTTTTCCTGGTCGCCCTGTTCCGGGCGGAACGATCCTCCGCCGCCGGGCCGGACAAAAAGGGTGCCGTTGAGCAGGCGTTGGTTCGACGTGCGCAGGCGGTAGCGGCGGCCGTCACCCTCCACGATTTTTCCGTCGGCGACGAGGTCCTTCAAGACCTGCCGCAGACCGGAGCGGTCATCCACGGGGACCCCGAGGGCCCTCGCGATCTCGTTCTTGTTCAACGCTGTGGTGGCCGACTGGCCAAGCAGGGACAGCACCTGGGGGGGAAGTGGGGCGTCCGACATCAGATTTGGCCCCTCCTTGGCGTGGCATACGGGATTTTCCTAAATGGTTTCATCTTTTTGCTTTATCATCGGGCCTTTCTACTGCTATATCCACTCAAATTCACCCCCTCCCCAAAATCTTTATGAAACTCCTATCCCCGCTGCCCCGGCCCCGTGCCGCCGGTTTCACCCTCATTGAACTGCTCACGGTGATTTCCATCATCGCCATTCTCGCCGCCGCCTCCATCGGAGGTTACAGCCGCATCGTGGAAGGCGTCCGTAAAAAAGAAGCCTCCATCATGGCCATGGCCGTCAGCAATGCAGTGGAACAATTCTACGCCGACTACAACCGCCTGCCGAAATCCGTCTCCGCGGCGGATGGCACGGATTCCGAGACCACCACGGAGGCCGGCGAAGGCATCGTGAAAGTCCTCAAAGGCATGGAAGGCGAAGCCGAAGCCCTCCAAAACACCCGCAACACCGACTACGTCGAGGGCATCAAACCCGCCAAAGCCGCTCCCAAAGGCAAAGTCGCCGCCGCCGGTGGCAGCGATAAGTGGGTGAACGGCATCGTCTCCCAGGATGATACGTGGGAAATCGTCGATCCTTGGGGCAATTATTATAAAATGAAGCTGGATTCCGACTATTCCAAAGATCTCGAGAACCCGAACATCGACCAAATCGCCGAAGGCCGTCCCAAGATCATCAAACGCGTGATCGTCTGGTCCCCTGGCAAAGACGGCAAAGAGGAAACCTGGGAAGACAATCCCATGTCCTGGGAATAACATTTGAGGAATGGGTCCCGCAGCACTCCTGCGGGGCCCATTTTTTCCTCTCAAACACCGTAAAAGTGGCGCCTGCCTTCGATCTCTACGGAGCCGCGCACCTCGGAGCGCTGGGACTCACCCTGGCTCTCGCCATCCTTCTGGTCCGCCATGCCCGGCGGCATCCCGAGACCACCCGGCGCGTGCCGCTCGTCCTCGCCATCCTCCTGCTGGTCCAGTTTCCCATCCAACTTCTGGTGGGTTTTTCCCAAGGAGCCCTGTCCAGGGAGAATCTCCTTCCCTGCCAACTGTGTGACATCGCCGCCCTCCTCGGAGCCGCCGCACTCCTGACGCGGAAGCAGCGCCTTGCCGAAATCGTCTGGTTCTGGGGCATGGCCGGCACCCTGAACGGCCTCATCACTCCCGCCCTCGGCGAGACCTTTCCCTCCTTCCGCTACTTCGCCTTTTTTGCCCAGCACAGCGGCGTCGTCATCACCGCCGTCTACCTCGTCGCCGGCCTGCGCCTGACTCCACAACCCGGAGCCATCCTCCGCGCCTTCGGCTGGATCCAACTCTGGCTCCTCGCCGCCGGCCTGGCCAACTTCCTCACCGGCGCCAATTACGGATTCCTCCGCGCCAAACCGGACCAGGCCAGTCTGCTGGACCTCCTCGGCCCCTGGCCATATTATATGATCGCCCTCGAAGGCCTGGCGCTCTTGTTATTCGCCCTCCTTTATCTCCCCTTCCGGCGCCGCACCAAATCTTCCGTCAAGGAATGAAAATTCCATCTTGCGCATTTCTGTCAGAATAGGTATTATATCACCATCGATTCACGAATGCCCAACTTTTTGCCGCACCCCCTCGTCCACACTGCCATGTCAGTGTCCGGCCCCGGCATCGTCCCGCACCGCGGGATCGTCCGCATTCCCAACGTCTTTCCGATGGTCGGAAAGACCCGGTTCACCCGACCATGATCAGGCTGGCCGCGCATCACTCCCAGCCCCCCCGGGCGATGGTCCATCGTGTCCCGGTGCTGCCTCCCCCGGCTGGAATGACACTTGCTGCCTTTTCGGCTACTGCTGTTTCCACCTCCGCCCGGATCTCCCCCGCCGCGTCCGGCGAATCGGTATTCCCCGGCGGGTGCGCCTCCGTCCCATTTCCTGACTGAACCCCGGACCCGGATTCCCGCCCCTGACGTCTTTCCCCCTGTCCGGAACCTTTTTTTCCCGTATCCTGATCAACCCATAACCTGCCCACGCTTATTCCCTCCCCGCCCCCCAGAAAACAGCCCAGCCGTTTCCGCGACATGACCCGCGTCAACGATCGTATCCGGGCCCCTAAAATCCGTGTCGTCGATGGCCGCACCCACGAGCAGCTCGGCATCATGTCCGTCCCGGAAGCCCTGCAGATCGCCCGCCAACGCGGACTGGACCTGGTGGAAGTCTCCGCCGATGCCAAACCCCCGGTTTGTAAAATCATCGACTACGGCAAATACAAATACGAGCAGTCCAAACACTCCAAGGACACCGGCAAAAACAAAGGCGGCAAGGTCAAGGAAGTCAAATTCCGCGCCAACATCAGCGAGAACGACTACAACATCAAGCTGCAGCACGCCGAGGAATTCCTCAGCGAGAATAACAAACTGCGCGTCGTCCTCCAATTCCGCGGCCGCGAAGGAGCCCACCCGGAAATTGGTTTCGCCCGCATGATGCGCATCGTCGAAGACCTCAAAACCATGGGTCACCTCGACATGCCGCCCCGCCAGGCCGGCCGCGCCATCAGCATGGCCCTCTCCCCGCTCCCCGCCAACCAACGCACCCGCCGCTTCGCCAAACCAAAGGCCGAATACGTGGAAGACATTGGCAGTGAAGAGGATGATGACCGCGATGAGGAAAACACCCCTCACCTCCACACCCTCAGCCTCGAAGAAGTGCTGGACGAAATGGAGGAAGACAACGGCCGCCCCAAAAAACGCAAAAAAGCCGAGTAGGAACATCGACCTCCGTCGATCCATCACCCAGCAGCAGCGGCCAAAAGTGGTCCGCACAGTCCTCTGTGCGGCAGCAGAGTAGTCCGCACAGTCCTCTGTGC
>JAQGPD010000111.1 GCA_028293305.1 Verrucomicrobiales bacterium
GCATGGACCATTTATCATGAACGGGCTGCGTGCCCGACTGCCCCCGGCATGCGGACCGGCCGTCCCGCACAAAAATCAACAATCCCCCGCAACCCGGCGGATTGAAGGATTGCAACGCCCGTTGGAGGGTGCATACTGCGCGCCTCTCGCCGGGAAAAATATTCCGGCGGGCCCGGAAACGGTCCGTCCGCGGACCATGCCCGGTCTCCACCTTTTCGCTCCCCTCATCCTCACAGAATCGCATGGCTACTACAGAAATCGCTGCCGCCCCTCAGGAATTGGACGCCGGCATGATGGTCCGCAGGGCATTGTTCCTTGTCCTCCTGGTCGGCCTCACGCTTTATTACCTCGGGCTGGACTTCAAAGGCCTCTCCACCCCCAAAGGCATGGAGCAAGCCGTCATCTCGCGCGAGATCGCCAAAGGCAACGGCTTCACCACCATCGCTCAAAAACCCCTCGCCTGGATGCAGATCCAGAAACAGGAAAAAACCCGCAAAGGCCCCAGCGCCCAGCTCGATCTCCTGAACACCCCGGAAACCTACCACTCCCCGCTCGGCCCTCTCATCAACAGCCTTCCCCTCGGTTTGGCGAAGGGCACCTGGTCCCTCGGGGACAAACAGGCCGTTTACACTCCGGACCTTCTCATTGCCGGCACCTCCATGGTGCTCCTCCTCGCCTCCATCGGCATCACCTACCTGCTGGTCTCCCGCATTTTCGACGCGAAAATCGGCGGCGTCACCGCGCTCCTCATGCTGCTCTGCGAGTTGTTATGGCGGTTTGCCCAGTCAGGCCTGCCGCAGATGCTCATGCTCTTCCTCTTTAGTTTCGGCACCTATTTCCTCTACAAAGCCATCGAAAACGAGGCCCAGGGCCGCGGCACGCTGCTCTGGATCGCCCTCACCGCCGGCTTCTTCGGCCTCCTCGCCCTCTCGCACTGGCTGACCCTCTGGATCTTCCTCGGACTCATGGTCTTCGTCGCCCTGTATTTCTCCAAACGCGTCATCCTCCTCGCGGTCCTCATCGGCATCGTCGGTCTCATCACGGGCGTCTGGGGCTATCTGAACTATCAACACACCGGCAATCCCCTCGGCGCCGGACTCTACGCCTTCTACTCGGGCCTCGGCGGCAGCGGCTCCGAGGAAATTCTCTTCCGCGACCTGGAGCAATCCGTCGGCGGCCTCAACTTCCAGGGCTTCCTGCGAAAATTCGTCAGCAACGCCCTCGCCCAGATCGGTTCCCTCTACGGCTACCTCGGCGGCGTGGTCGCGGCCCCGCTCTTCTTCCTCAGCCTCCTCCACCCCTTCCGCCGCAAGGAAATCGCCGACTTCCGCTGGGCGATCCTTATCATGTGGAGCTGCGGCGTCATCGGCATGACCCTTTACGGCATCAAGCCCCTCACTGAAAATCAGACCCACGAGAACAATCTCCACCTGCTCTTCATTCCTCTGATGGCCGGCTACGGGCTCGCCTTCCTCTCCGTCCTTTGGAATCGCCTCAACGTCCCCTTGGAAATCCCCGCCATCCGCAACGGCCACTTCATCCTCGCCATCCTCGTTTCCGCCCTGCCCTTCCTCCTTAACCTCCCTCCACGCCTTGTGGACCTGAACCGCGTGGACAAGGAATTCCGCGTCCAATATCCCAACTATGTCCCCCGCCTGATCAAGGACTACGCCGACAAAATCCCGGCCAACGAACTGATCGTCAGCGACATCCCATGGGCCGTCTCATGGTATGGAAACCGCAGCACCTTCTGGCTGCCCAAGGACCAGGGCCAGCTCTCCCGCCTCATGGTCATGGGCAAGGACAAAGGCACCCCCATCAGCGCCATCCTCCTCAGCCCGCTCATGCTCTGGTCCCCGCTCAGCCAAACCACCCAGCCACGCTCGGAATACTTTGACTGGCGCCAATACCTCCTCGCCTACCCCGTCATCGGTCTCGGAAAAACAGACCCCGAAAAAGCCGCCCTTCAGGAAATCGTCAAATCGGAACTGCCCTTCACTAACTACTATGACGCCGGTTCCCCCTTCGGCCGGCTCTACCTCTTCATGACCGAGACCAAATTGCCGCCCCGCGATCCCGCCGCCCCCGCCGCCAAATAATCCCATGCCGGCCCGCCATCTCGAAAAAGTCCAGGCCCACGCCCGCAAGGCCCTCGCCCCGGACCCCGACCTGGTTCAGGCGGACCTCATCAAGCGCTACCGCAGCTTCCTCAAAAAAGAGGAACACCGCATCCGCCTCCAACACAAATCCGGCGCCAGCGGCACCGACGTCTGCACCCAGCGCAGCACCCTCCTGGACGTCGTCCTCCACAACCTCTTCGCCGGAGCCCTGGCGAAAAGCGCCGCCGAAGTCCGCGTCACCCTCGTCGCCACCGGCGGCTACGGCCGCGGCCTCCTGAACCCGGGCAGCGATGTCGACCTCCTCTTCCTCCACCCGGAACGCGGCGGGCGGGAAATGTCAGGACGCACCAAGGACGTCATCGAAAAAGTCCTCTACATGCTCTGGGACGTCGGCTTCAAAATCGGTCACGCCGTCCGCACCCTGAAGGAAACCTACGCCCAGGCGAACAACGACCACCAAACCAAAACCGCCCTCCTCGACTGCCGCTTCATCACCGGCGACCGCGCGCTGTTTGACGAGTTCTCCGCCGGCTTTCCGAAACACTGCCTGACCGGAAAACAAAAGGACTTCCTCGCCTTCCGCGCCATGGACCTCGCGGAGCGCCACGCCAAACAAAGCAACACCGTCTACCTCCAGGAACCCCACCTCAAAAACGGCTGCGGCGGCCTCCGGGACTATCACAATATCCTCTGGTGCTGCCAGGTGAAGCTCGGCCTCAAAAACATGGAGGACCTCATCCGCACCCGCGTCTTCACCCGCATCGCCGGCCAGGAAATCGTCAAAGCCCACGACTTCCTCCTCCGCGTCCGCAACGACCTCCACTACGTCGAAAAGCGCCCCTCCGACCTCCTCACCCTCCGCGCCCAGGGCGTCGTCGCCACCAACCTCGGCTACCCAGGCCGCCGCATCGTCCAACGCTGCGAAACCTTCATGCGCGACTACTACCACCACGCGCGAAATCTCTATCAGCATAACCTTTCCCTCATGGAACGGTTCGAGCTGGAAAAAGTGGAGGAAAAGGACGGCATCTTCAGCTTCCTGGCCCTCCGCAAAGGCACGAAAAAAGAACTCTTCGACGGATTCTACAGCCGCGACGGCTTCATCTTCCCGGAGGATGATAACATCTTCCTGGAGGACAACACCCGCATGATGCGGCTCTTCCAGCACTGCCAGCTCCGCCGCCTGAAACTCAGCCCGCAGATCCGCCAGCTCTTCAAGGAACACTACGGCCTCATCAACCGCACCTTCCGCTACCGCAAAGCCAACCGCGAAACCTTCGAAGCCATCATCAGCCGCAAGGGCGAGGTCGGCCACACGCTCCGCCAGATGCACCGCGTCGGCTTCCTCGGCCGATACCTCCCGGAATTCGGCGAACTCACGGACCTCGTCCAACACGAATTCTTCCACCGCTACACCGCCGACGAGCACACGCTGAAATGCCTGGAACGCCTCGACGAACTCAGCGATAACAAGGACCCGAAACTCGGTTTCCATCAAAATCTCTTCCACGAACTGGAGGACCCCTTCGTCCTCTACGCGGCCCTCATCATGCACGACACCGGCCGTGCCGAAGGCGTCCGCAAACACGCCTACGCCAGCACGGAACTCGCCGACGCCGTCTGCCGCCGCCTCCAGGTTCCTGACACCCGGCGGAATATGTTATTGTTCCTCGTGGACAATCACCTCCTCTTCTGGCACACCGCCACCACAAGGAACCTCGAGGACCCCGAAGTCATCGCCGGATTCGCCAAAATCGTCCGGCGCAAGGAATGGCTGGACGCCCTTTTCCTCCACACCTACGCCGACTCCCGCGCCACCAACGAAGCCGGCTGGACCGATTGGAAGGAATCGCTCGTCCGCCAACTTTACAAAGCCACCGCCGCCTACTTCGCCGACCAGGCCGCCTTCCGCAGCAGCCTCCCCCCCGCCGAACAACGCCAATCCACCCTGGCCCTGCTGGACGATTCCTACAGCGCGGAACTGGATGCGCATTTCTCCTCCATGCCGGAGCGCTACCTCGCGCACCGCACTCCCACCAGCATCGCCCGCCACCTGAAGGCCTTCCGCGCCTTCTACCGCCAGCAACGCAAGGACGACCGCGCCAACCCCCTCACTCCCGTCCTGAAATGGACCGCCCGCCCTGAACAAGGCTCCAGCGAACTCATCCTCTGCACCTGGGACCGCCAGATGCTTTTGTCCAAAATCGCCGGCTCCCTCGCCGCGAATTCCCTCAACATTCTCCGCGCCGACCTCTTCCTCCGCAGCGACCAGCTCGTCCTCGACGTCTTCCGCGTCTGCACCACCGACTTCACCCCCGTCACCGACGAAAAACAAATCAAAGGCGTCAACGAACTCCTCTCCCGCGCCTGCATGGGCGAGGCTATCGACTTCGCCGCCATCATCGCCAAACGCATCAAGGAGGAACCCGAGCCCCTGCCCGGCTGGCGCTCGGAATTCCCCATGCGCGTCTTCATGACCAACGAGCAGCACCGCGACTACACCATCGTCGAAATCCAAGCCGTCGACCGCATCGGCCTCCTCTTCCAAGTCTTCCACACCATCGGCCAGCACGGCTTCGAAATCACCCACGCCCGCATCAACACCGAAAAAGGCGCCGCCATCGACTCCTTCTGCCTCACCACCCAGGACGGCAAAAAAATCACCGACCCCACCGCCCTCCAGTCCCTCAAAGCCGACCTCGAGCAAGCCTGCCTCATCCCCGCCTGACTCCTTGTTGGAAGCTATTTGAATAATAATGGGGCCGCCAAGGTTCAGATTATTCAGGCCCGGAAGGCCGGAATCTTCAAAGCCACCCACGGGGGGAAATAAAAGAGCATCGGAAGAGCGGCCTATACTTCCCGGTGAAAACGGATGTCGCTCCCACGGAGCACAAACCCAACGCAGTTTAATTCCAATTATCTCATGGCCGTGGCCACCTCCGCCACCTCCGCCACCTCCGCCACCTCCGCCACCTCGGCCGCCTCCGCCGCCTCCGCCACCTCCGCCTCCTCCGCCTCCTCCTTCGTCGCAAAAGCCGGGCTGTGCCAATTTCAACCCGCTGGTGGCCTGAAGGGCCTAGCCATGACAGCCTGGGGTTTTAACCCCAGGACCAAATCCAAATTTAAAATGGATAGGGCTGAAGGCCCGTGACATCGCTTCAAGGCATAAGGATGAACCAGGACCACGTCCCTTCCCCACTCAGGGAAATTTCCTCCCCGAGGCCGCGCGCCGGCTATGGGAACCTCCCCAAGGCCAACAATGGATCACCGGCCGGGCGGCGGCGTGGGACTTCCGCCGAACGACCCGGGTGGACAGAATGTCCACCCCGGGACGATGGACACCCGGTTGAATGAGCGCTGGTGGAACCCATGCTCCTGCCAGCGACCCCATCAATTCACCCTTGCCCACCGGCGGCGGCCACCAAATGGAGCACGCGTGAAAAGCGGTGACGGTTTTTGGCGATGGTTTCCACGATTCGCCGGGCATGCGGACGCCAGCGAGGCCTGGCCAGGCGGAGGGCCCAGCGGCGGTAATCCCTCAAGGCCCAGAGGATTGTGATCCACGCGCTGTCCCCTTCGTAAATGTCCCCGCTGTCGCTCATGGCGATAATGTTATCGCCGGGATTCAAAAGCGCGAGCGATGGAAAAATGGCCTGCACTTCCGGGTCCTGATAGGAAACGAAGACTAGCGGAACAGCCTGGATCATGCGCGATAGGCGGTCACGCGTGGCACTGCATAGGCCGCATTCGCTGTCGTAGAAGACGAATAAGGTTTTCATGGGTGGGGACGGGGGAACGGTTATTGGTTATCGGTTATCGGTTATCGGTTATTGGTTATTGGTTATTTGCTATCAGGCTTCCGATGTGGGTTGGTCCTGTTATGACGCCGGATTGGGGGTGGCTCTGAGGACGGGGGCCAGTAGAGGGGGTTAATCCTCGAGAGGAGGGGCGGCGGGACGGGCGGCTCCAGCCAGGACTTTGGCCAGGGCACTGACGGGAGCGACGGGAGGTGGGGCTTGGTCCAGCTCGGCATTCCGGCGCAAGCGGCTGAATACGAATAGATTGAAGAAGTGCATGAGCCCCAGCCCCATCAGCACGGTGCCCATCTTGCCGGCAAGGGCCTCAAACACGCCCTGCCCCGTCTCGACATTGTCGTCGAGTTTAAGATAGAGCGAGACGAACCCCAGATTCACCAAATAGAAGCCAACCACCAGCAGGTGGTTCACGCTGTCGGCCAGCGCTTCATTGCCTTTGAAGGCCGCGACGAGAAAAACACGTCCATTCATATGCAGGGTGCGGGCGACCCAAACGGTCACCAGCAGGCTGAGGGTGAGATAGAGGCTATAGGTGACGATCATCGCATTCATGGAGATATCGGTTTGGTTGGGTGTTGGCTGGCGGCTGCTTCTGCTGCCGGAACGGAAGGAGCGAAGGGAAAGAAACCCGGTTGATCCTTCAGTAATTTCAGTCTAAACAGAAATGACTGAAAGTAAAGGATTGGTTTTGAGTTTATATTTTCCGCCCACCGAAGGCATAGCGCGGCCTGAGCAATGCCTGTCACAACATGGCAGCGGACGACGGGATGGCCAGACGGTCGCAGCCGATGAGAAGCGGATAACCACCCAGCACGCCACCACCCCGGCACCTCTCCACTACCCCGGCACCTCTCCAACACACCCGCATCCTTTTCGTCCCTTTCGTCCCTTTCGTCCTTTTAGTCCCTTCCGTCCCTTTCCCCAAAAAATTCCCAGCCCCGCCCACGCAATCCCGATGGCGCCCCGCCCCGAACGGTGTTGAATCCGAACCATGAACGAGACGAAGACGCCCCCCCCTCCATCCCCGGATGGCTCCGCCACTCCTTTGCCGATCACCCGCCCGGACTTCGATGCCGTGGTCGACCGCCGGAACACCGGCAGCCTGAAATGGGACCGCTATGCCGGCCGCGATATCATCCCGCTGTGGGTCGCGGACATGGATTTTGCCGTTTGCCCGCAAATCATTGCCGCATTGCACGCCCGCGTGGACCATGCGGTTTTTGGTTATACCCGCGCCTACCCGGGTCCCGGCGAAGCCGTGGTGCAGTATTTAAAAAGCAAACATGGCGTGGAGGCGGACCCGTCGTGGATCGTCTGGATGCCCGGCATGGTGCCCGGCCTGGCGATGTCCTCCGCCGCCATCGGATCGCCCGGGGATGAGGTCATGACGTTCACGCCGGTTTATCCGCCATTTTTCAGCGCGCCGAAGGATGCCGGACGCACGCTCATCGCCGTGCCCCTGACAGAAAAAGACGGCCGCATCACGTTTGATTTCGAGGCCATGGAGGCGGCCCTGACACCCCGCACGCGGCAGGTGCTTTTATGCAATCCCCACAATCCCGTCGGCCGCGTCTGGACGCGCGCGGAGCTGGAAACCCTGGCGGATTTTTGTGTCAGGCACGACCTCGCGCTTTGCTCGGATGAGATCCATTGCGACCTCCTCATCGAGCCCGAGCTATCGCCTTTCACCACCTGTCTTTCCCTGGCAGGCCCCATCCGCGACCGCCTGGTGGTGATGATGGCCGCCAGCAAAACCTACAATGTCCCCGGACTCGGCCTGTCCTTCGCCCTGATCCCGAATCCGGAAATGCGGCGGAAATTCCAAGGCACGAAAAACTGCTTCGTCGCCGAAACCAGCCCGCTAGGTTTCGCCGCCACGGAGGCCGCCTATCGCGAGGGCGAGTCCTGGCGCGTGGCCCTTTGCGAATACCTGCGCGCCAACCGCGACCGCATCCGCCGCGCCATCACGGAGCATGCGCCGGAAGTGAAAATGCCGCACCTGGAAGCCACTTACCTCGCCTGGCTGGACGTGCGCGCGCTGAAGCTGGCGCATCCTGTCGCGCACTTTGAAAAACATGGCATCGGCCTATCGGATGGCGCGGACTTCGGCGCGCCGGGATTTGTCAGGATGAACTTCGGCTGCACCGCCGCGACGTTGACGGAAGGCCTGAAACGCTTTGTCCAAGCCGTCGCCGCCGCCCGCGAAGCCGCCGCCGCCGGAGCCTGATCCGTTTTCCAACTATCCGTTAGTCCGCAAACCCCCGGCTCCCGAACCCCGGGGCTCCCTGCCCTCCACGTTCCGCGTTCCGCGTTTCGCGCTCCGCCCACGCCACGCCCGGAACCAGCAAAAACCAATCCCGCATGAAATCCCGCCCCTCAGCCCCCCTGCCCCTGCTGGTCGCCCTCGGCCTTCTCGGCGGCGCGGCGGCGGCCGTGGCGTGGCAGCCGGGCTGTCCGCTCCGCAGCCTCACCGGATTGAAATGCCCCGGCTGCGGCTCCGGTCGGGCACTCGGAGCGCTGGTGGATGGAAATGTTATCCAGGCGATTTACTGGAACGCCATGCTCGGCCCGCTGGTCGTCGGGCTGTTGGTGGCGGGTTGGCAAAAACCGTGGCGATTGCGGCGGTGGATGCTCTGGGGGGCCGCCGTTTTGGGGTTTGGAATCCTGAGGAACCTTCCTTTTTATCTTCTTTACTAGCCTGGAGGGGTGTGAATAAGTGCGCCATACCCCCGCTCGCATGGCGTCCTTTCTGCACTTCAATCCCACCCCTGAATCCATGGGGCCATGGGCCATGCTGTTTGCCATGATCATCGGCCACGCCATTGCGGACTATCCCATGCAGGGGAAATTCCTCGCCATCCGCAAGAACCGCCACATCAAGCCGCTCGAGTATGGCGCGGACGTGCCCGGCGCCATCTGGGTCTATTGCCTTTCCGCCCATTCCCTCGTCCATGCGGGCGCCGTCTGGCTCATCACCGGGAATCCCGTCTTCGGCTTCATCGAGTTCGTGCTGCACTGGCTCATTGATTTCGCCAAGTGTGAAAAGTGGACCACCTTCCACCAGGACCAGGGCCTGCACCTCCTATCCAAAATCGCCTACGTCGCCGCGATTTTCTGGCTGTGAATTTGGCGGCTTGAAAGCCCCGGCCCTTGGCGGTTAAGGCTTCCCCGCACCATGCCCCATCCCGATCCCGCCCCCCGCAATCTGCTTTCCCAACCCGCCTGGGAATCCCGTGACCTCGGCCTGCCCCTGCCGCCCACCACCCACGCGGTGTCGGTGGCGCTTCCGATGTGGCAGGACGTCATCGATTACGAGGAGGAGCACCCGCGCATCGCCGCCGCGCTCCAGGCCGGGTATCCGCGGTTTTTTGTCCATCCCCTCGTCACCCGACTTTTCGAAGCTGCGGAAAAACGCTTCGCCGCCCCCGGCGAAGGCTGCCTCGTTTTCCCCTCCGCCACC
>JAQGPD010000163.1 GCA_028293305.1 Verrucomicrobiales bacterium
GAAATGCCTGCGCGGATTGATCGATGGCAAGGAGCAGTTCAAGGTCCCTTTGAAAGGCAAATCCATCGATATGCACCCCAGTGAGATCACGAAATCCATGCCCCTGGGTTTCGCCAGCTACAGCACCAAAGGAGCGATCCGGAATGTGACCGTGCGCCCGCTGAAGGAAGGCGAACTGGTCCCGCCCACCGAGCCTGAGTGAACAGTGCCGGCGGAAGCAGGGGAACTTTTCCGCAGGTCGGAAAGGTGTGGGCGGACCATGACGTTTCAGGAAGGCGGCGCGGCGTGATGCGTGCTGTATCCATTCCCCCGTCCCTTTTCATCTCCTGCTTTTCCTCCGTTATGCGACTCCTTCCCGCTTTTTTCCTGACGCTTTCCCTGCTTCCCTCCCTGGCCGGGAACTGGCCGAACTGGCGTGGTCCGGCGTTTGACGGATCCAGCAAGGAGGAGGGAATCCCCGAGACATTTTCGCCCACTGAAAATGTGTTATGGCAAGCCGCCATGCCCGGACCCGCGGCTTCGACTCCCGTGATCTGGGGCGACTCCGTTTTCATATCCTCCACCGAGGCCGGCAGTGATAAATTGCTGGGTATTTGCTACGACCGCAAAACCGGCGCGGAACGCTGGCGGAAGGAAGTCGCGATTGGCGCCCGCCAGGACGACCGCAGCACTCCCGCCGGCCCTTCGCCGGTGACGGATGGGGAGCGCGTGGTCTTTTTCTTCGGCACCGGGGACATGGCGGCCTATGACTTTTCCGGCAAGGAATTGTGGAAAAAACAGATTCAGAAGGAATACGGGAGTTTCGCGTTTCTATGGACTTTTTCCAGCAGCCCGGTGCTGCACGGCGGGCGGCTTTATTTGCAGGTTTTACAACGTGACACCTCATTTGATGGCAATGGCAGCATGCGCGGAAAACCCGGCGGCGGAAATGAGTCCTATCTGTTATCGCTGGATCCCGCGACCGGCAAGGAACAATGGCGCACGGTGCGGCCCAGCGATGCCAATGCGGAGGCCAAGGAATCCTTCGCCACTCCCATGCCCTTCTCGTTCGGAGGCCGTGAGGAATTGATCGTTGCCGGAGGAGATTGCCTGACCGGTCATGACGCATTGACCGGCAAGGAGTTGTGGCGCACGCCCAGCTGGAATCCGGAACGCATCGGCCATTGGCGTCTGGTCCCCGGCGCGGTGGCGGGCGATGGAATTGTTCTCGCCTCCGCCCCGAAACGGGCTCCGATCTATGCGTATAAACTTGGCGGCAATGGTCTCCTGACGGAATCGGATTTGGCGTGGTCCAGCAGCGATGAGGTGAATAGCAAGGACGTCTCCACGGACGTAGCCACACCATTGTTCTATCAAAACCGCTTCTATGTGGTGAACAGCGACCGCAAGTCCGTCAGCTCCGTTGATCCCAAATCGGGAAAACTGTTTTGGGAATACCGTGTGGAAGGCGGCGTGAAGATCGAGTGCTCGCCCACCGCCGCCGCCGGCCGGATTTATTTCCAGGACCAACGCGGAAAAGTCACCGTTCTCGCCGCCGGCGATGAGCCGAAACTTCTCCACCAATCCGACTTCGGCGGCCCGGCTGAGAAAGACATTCGCTCCAGCATCCCCATCGCGGAAGGCTGCCTTTTCCTGCGCACCAACAGCACGCTTTTCTGCATCGGGAAAAAATCCTGACAAGAAAAACCGGCTGCGCAATCCAGCCACAATATAACTGATCATGAGAACGATAACTTTTCCTTCGGCTTGCCCGGCGGCCTGGAGTTTTTTGGCGGCGGCGGTGATGTCGACATTGCCCGCGCAGCAATGCCGGGCGGGGGAAGGAGCGTTTTCGAAGTTGGACTGGAAGCCGGTTTTTGAGGGAGTGTCGCAGGCTTCGCTGACCTTGGCGGCACCGCGGCCGCTGCGGGCGCAGGTCCTGAAAGTGAGCCTGGCGACGCCGGGGTTGTCCGTGGTGGCGACGCCTGACAATGGGGACGCACCGGGGGAGACGACGGGGCAGAAAACGACGAATTTTCTGAAGGCCATGAAGTGTCAGGCGGCGGTGAACGCGGGGCCGTTCGACAAGGTTTCCAGTCAGGAGGGACTGGGGCTGGATGTGAGCGGGCTGCAGGTTTCAGGCGGCAAAACGGTGTCTCCTGACAACGGTTATCCAGCGTTGATTTTCCTGGCCGATGGCACGGCGCGGATCCAGAAAAAGCCTTTTCCGGGCAAGGGAATCCAGGAGGCGGTGTGCGGATTCCATATCATCCTGAGCGGCGGTAAAACCGTGGCGACCGACTTGGCCCTGCATCCCAGGACGGCGGCGGGATTGAGCGCGGACGGGCGGACGATGTGGCTCCTCGTGGTGGATGGGCGGCAGGCCGGA
Source organism: Verrucomicrobiales bacterium (assembly GCA_028293305.1). Classification (GTDB taxonomy): domain Bacteria; phylum Verrucomicrobiota; class Verrucomicrobiia; order Verrucomicrobiales; family V1-33; genus CAIZWU01. Next base: position 2,369 of record JAQGPD010000163.1, read on the forward strand.
TACAGTGAGGGCTGCACCACGGTGGAAATGGCGGAGTGGTTCCGCGACATGGGCGCGGTGTCAGGCATCAATCTCGACGGCGGCGGCACGACGACCATGGTTTTGCAGGATGCGGCGGGAAATCCGCGCATTGTGAACCGGCCCATCCATGCGGGCATCCCCGGACTGGAGCGCCCGGCGGGAAGTCATCTGGGCATCCGCGCGGCGGCTTTGGGAGCGGCTGAGGGTGGGAAATGAAGGCGGGGTTAGTTAGGTGTGTTGTGGGAAACTGGGGTGGTGGGAAGGAAAAAGGGACAAAAGGGACTTAAGGGACACAAAGGACACAAAGGACACAAAGGAACCGGACGAGGTGGAGGTCTGGAATGGGGACGTTAGACGGATTGTCCTCTTTGGGCGATGGTGATGGATTTGTCAGGGTATTCCTCCTGGAGGGCGGCTTGGAGGGCGAGGGAGCGGAGGGGCTCGCCGTGGACAAGGTGGACGGATTTTTTCGGTCCGGTGATGCGGTGGAAATACTCCATGAGTTCGCTGTGGTCGGCGTGGCCGGAGAAGCTGTCGAGGATTTCGATCTTCGCGCGGACCATGATGGGATCGCCGAAGATGGTGACGGTCTGATGACCCTCGCGCAGCTTCCAGCCGAGGGTGTTTTCCGCACAATAGCCTACAAATAAAACGGTGGTGCGTGGGTCGGGCAGGTTGTTCTTCAGATGGTGGACAATGCGGCCGGCCTCACACATGCCGGAGGCGGAAATGATGATGAACGGGCCTTCCATTCCATTCAGTTCCTTGCTCTCCATGGCGCTGCGGATGAGTTGCAGTCCCTCGAATCCGAAGGGGTCGCGCTTGTCGAACAGAAATTGATAGACCGAGTCGTTGAAGCCCTCGGGATGCAGCCGGAAAATCTCCGTGGCCGAGACCGCCAGCGGGCTGTCGACATACACGGGGACGTTGGCGATGCAGCCGGTTTCGATGAGTTGATGGATGGCGAAGAGAATCTGTTGGGTGCGCTCGACGGCGAAGCTGGGGATAAGCACTTTCCCGCGATTTTTCAGCGCGGCGGACAGGATGTTGCAGAGGTGCTCGCGCGAGTCCGTGTCCATTTCATGCTCGCGGCCGCCGTAGGTGGATTCCATGATGATGGTGTCGATGTCAGTGGCATTTTCCGGATCACGGAGAAGGTCGTTATGGCCCCGGCCGACATCGCCGGAGAAAAGGAGACGTTGTTTTTCGCCGGTTTCCAAGTCGTGCAAATCCAGGATGACCTGCGCGGACCCGAGGATGTGGCCGGCGTCGATGAAGGTGAGCTGCACGCCTTCACCTATATACATGGGACGATGATAGTCGAAGGTCACAAACTGCCGGAGGCACTTTTCGGCATCGATGGGAGTGTAAAGTGGAGTATAAAGCGGTTCACCTTTGCGTGCGCGCTTCTTGTTAGCGTATTCAACGTCGGCCGTCTGGATTTTGGCGGAATCCGCCAGCATCACCTGACAAAGATCACGGGTCGCGGGCGTGGCGTAGATGTTTCCGCGATAACCCTGGCGGGTGAGGTTCGGAAGATTTCCGCTGTGGTCGATGTGGGCGTGGGAGAGAACCACGGCGGTGAGCCCGGCTGGATTGAAGTGGAAATTTTTATTCCGGTCGTAGGCCTCCTCGCGGTGCCCCTGGTATAGTCCGCAGTCGAGGAGGATGCGTTGGCCGTTGATTTCAATGAGATGCTGGGATCCGGTGGTGGTGCCGGCGGCGCCGTGGAAAGTGATTTTCATGAGGAAAGGGAGGGTCGTAAGGCAGGACGATCTGGAAAGCGAGAGAGGGAGGAATTGATCGCGGCGATGGGAAAAAGGTAGGGATTATCCCTGCGGAATACAAAAGAAAACTCGGTCGAAAATGCTGGTTTTGCCCCGGTGGAAGGACGCCATCCCCGCGTGGGGAAATGGAATTCCATCGGTCAGGAAAGGCTTTTGACCAAAGGTGGGAATGGAAAATGCTTTGAAGTCACACTGTAAAATTATTAATAATGCCGGAAGCGGGACGGGCTTTTCTTTTATTGGAAATTGGCCTGGCTCCATGATGTGAAATTTCGGGCTTCCGAAGCGTATCCCTATTACCCCTTATGAAAATGACTATTGATCGTTCGCGGCCCGCCCATGGCCTATTGTTATTGACCGGGGCTGTGGCGCTGCCCGCCTCGCTCCGCGCGGCGCCTTTGTATTCGGAGGCTTTTGACACTCAGGAGTCCGCCAAAGTGGTCGTGAATGCCCAGGCCAACACCG
>JAQGPD010000522.1 GCA_028293305.1 Verrucomicrobiales bacterium
GACTCGCCACCGCCCAAGCCTTTCTCGACTCCGATCCCCAATCCACCGTCTTCCTCGGTTGCCGTGAAAACCGCGCCGCCGCCCAAACCCTGGCTGACGGCCACCCCGACCGCGTCCACCTCCTCACCCTCGACGTCACCGATCCCAACTCCTGGGAAAACGCCGTCGCCCGCATCCTCGAACGCACCGGCCGCATCGACATTCTCGTCAACAACGCCGGAAATCATCAGGACAGCCTCCTCGCCACCATGCCCCTCGAGTCCTGGCACAGCGTCATCGCCAGCAATCTCACCGGCACCTTCCTCGGCTGCCGCGCCGTCCTCAAACCCATGATGTCCCAGCGATTCGGCCGCATCATCAACATCTCCTCCCTCAGCGCCCTCCTCGCCCCCGCCGGCCAGACCAACTACGCCGCCGCCAAAGCCGGCGTTCTCGCCCTCACCCAATCCCTCGCCAAGGAAACCGCCCGTTCCGGCATCACCGTCAACGCCCTCTGCCCCGGCTACATCAAAACCGACGCCCTCGGCTCCGACCCCGCCACCTTCGCCGAACTCGCCAAACGCATCCCCGCCCGCCGCCTCGGCCTTCCGGAGGAAATCGCCGCCACCATCCTCCACCTCGCCTCCCCCGCCGCCGCCTACCTCACCGGCTCCACCATCAAAATCGACGGCGGCATATTCTAACATCAACTGCCCGAAAGCGGCTTATTTATTAGCCACAAAGATCACAAAGAAACACAAAGCAGGAAAAAAGAAAGGAGCCCGGGCCTCCCGGCCCGGGTGTTTCTCCCCAAAGCCCCAGCCCCAAAAAACCCCTCACCTAACCAACCCAGCGTCCCCACCCCCCAACAATTACACCTCAAACCAAAGCCGCCGCCGCCACCGCCGTCTCCGGATTGAAAATCGCCCCCTTCAGCTCGGGCTTGGTGCCGGCTTTCAGTTCATCGCGGAACTTGGCGATGAAACTTTCCGTCGGCCAGGAACAGGCTTCCCCGAAGGCGCAGATGGTTTTTCCATCGATTTGATAGGCCACGCTTTCCAGGGTGTCCACATCTTCCGGAGTGGCCACGCCTGACGCGATTCGATCGCTGATTTTTTTCATCCACAGGCTGCCTTCGCGGCAGGGGGTGCATTGGCCGCAGGACTCGTGGGCGTAGAAATTGTTCAGGTTGTTCAGCACCCAGGCCATGCTCCGGGTGTCGTCCATGATGATGACCCCGCCGGAACCGGCCATGGATCCGCATTGCGCGATGGTGTCGAAGTCCATCGGGATGTCCCAGACCGTCAACTCCTTGACCGATCCATCGGGCTGCTTGATTTTGAAAACTTCATCCGCCCGCAGCACCTTCGCCGAGGACCCGCCGGGGATGATTGCCTTCAGCGTCCGGCCGGGTTTCAGGCCGCCGCAGAGGTCATTGATCACTTCGCCCATGGTGATTTTCCCGACCTGCACTTCAAAATAGCCAGGCTTCACCACATCGCCGCTCACGCAAAGAATGCGGGTGCCGTTGTTCCGAGGCGTGCCCAGCTTCGCGTATTCCGCGCCGCCGAGTTCCAGGATGTGCTTCACGTGGCAAAGACTCTCCACATTGTTCACGATCGTCGGGCACATATAAAGCCCCAGCGCGGCTGGAAAATAAGGCGGCTTGATGCGCGGATACGGACGTTTTCCTTCGAGGGACTCAATCAATCCGGTCTCCTCACCGCAAATGTAAGCGCCCGCGCCGCGGTGGACAAAAATTTCCAATTCGAACCCGCTTCCGCAAACATTTTTGCCGAGGAAGCCCTTTTGATGCGCCTCCCAGATCGCGTATTCCAAAATCTTCGCCGCTTCCGGAAACTCCTCACGCACATAGATATACGCCAGATGCGCGCCCACCGCGAAGCAGGAGATGGCCATGCCTTCGATCAGCTGATGCGGATCCTGATGCATGATATACCGGTCCTTGAAGGTCCCCGGCTCGGACTCGTCCGCGTTGCAGATCAGATAGACCGGCTTCGTGTTGGTTGGCGGGATGAAGGTCCATTTCACGCCCGTGGGGAAACCCGCACCCCCACGACCACGCAGACCGGAGATTTTCACCTCCTCCGTGATGGCCTTGGGCTCCATGGTCACCGCTTTTTTCAGCTGCTCATAGCCGCCTTCCGCGAGGTAACGGTCCATCGACGGATTCCAATCCACCCGGTCCACATTCCGGAAAATCATTCGGTGTTCACGCGGATGCGGCTCTTTGCCGGGCTTGTATTGAATGGCCATGGGAATCAGAAAATAAGGGAAAAACCGCCACCGGACCCACGCTTGACGCAAGCCCCGGAGACCCCTCGAATTTCCGGTTCCCAGCCCGCGCGGCAAGGCGAATTTGTGAAAAGTTTCACAAGCCGCAAAGGGGTCCGCTCGGTGCCAGAGTAGTCCGCTCCGTCCTCTGAGCGTTCCAGAGTAGTCCGCTCAGTCCTCTGAGCGGTTTTCAGCTATCTGGTTTCCCAGTGCCCCTTCAGCACCCCATTGCCGACGCCCTTCCCAGGCAGCACCAAGGCAGCACCAAGGCAGCCGGGGCGACTTACAAAGTCGCGGTCCTCTTCACCGGTCCTCTTAACCGGTCCTCTTCACCGGTCCTCTTCACCGGTCCTCTCTCAGGCGTTGAAATAAGCCTGCAGGTAATTCCAAAACCATTCCCCTTTATCCTGATGGTGCCGGATGACCAGCCCCGCGAAAAACGCCGCAGGCAAAACCAGGGCGAAGACAATCAGCGCAAAACACCCGCCATCCGAGGAATGCGTGCTCCGCCGCGCCGTCGTGCTCACCGGGCGGTGAATCACCTGCGGCACCACCACGGCCGGACCAGGCCGGGCCGCTTGCGCTGCGGGAACCACCCCGGGCACGGAGGCGGAGCGGGTCGGCTGCCCATGCTCGTAAATCTGGGTCGGCTGGTTATCGAAAAACTCCGGAGCCGGAACGTCGGATTCATAGTCCGCCGCGATATCTCCAAAAAGCAGCGCATCCCCGTTTTTCAAAGGACTGGTGCGCACTGGCCGACCGTTGACCTGGGTCTTGTTGGTGGACTCCAAATCCGTCACCGTGAAATCGCCGGTCTCATTCATTTTCAACACCGCATGATGACT
>JAQGPD010000655.1 GCA_028293305.1 Verrucomicrobiales bacterium
CTCAAGCAGCTCTGGCAAAGCAACGACGCCAAGACCAAGGCGTCGCTGATGAACTTCGCGATTTATTCCGAGGACCTTGCGTCATTGGAAGCCAATACGGAGGTCATCCGCGAGGTCACCCGCGAGCACGCCTGCCGCGCGCTCCTGATCGCTGCGGACCCGACTGCGGCGGAGGTTTCCGTCAGATCATGGATCACCGCGCATTGCCAACTGACTGCGGGTGGAAAAAAATCCGTCTGCTCCGAACAGATCGCTTTTCTGATCCGAGGAAGAAGTCCCAACCTGGTCGCCAACACTGTTTTTTCCTGGCTCGAAAGCGATCTGCCACTAACGTTTTGGTGGCAGGGCGAGTTTTCCGAACGCTGGGAGCCGCACCTTTACGCAGTGATCGACCGCCTGGTGATCGACAGCGGTGAGTGGCGGAATCCGCTGCCCCAACTCCGGCGCCTGGAGCACGCCTGGCGGGATGACAAAGGCGGCTTCTCCGTTAACGACCTGACATGGACCCGCGTCCTGCATCTGCGCCTGGCCATGGCGGCGGCGTTTGATGAAGCCGGCACCCGGCAACATCTCAACGAAGTCACGGACATCTGCATCGACTACGGCACCGGCCATCGGCTGGCGGCCAAAATGCTGGCGGCGTGGATGATTCACCAGGCCGGTTGGACTTTGGAAGGCGGACGTCCCTCCGAGGACAGCTACAGCATTCTCCGCCACGGCCAGGAAATGCGCCTCGTCTTCGCCGAGCGCGACAGCCGCCGCGCCGTTCCCCGAGTGGAGCTCACCGGCCCGCGCGGCTTCGTCTGCCTCACCCACGAATCCGGCAGCGCCTACATCCATACCCGCATCGGCCTGAACACCGGCATCGTGGAACGCCTCACGCCCTGTCCCAGCGAGACCTCCGCCGAACTCGTCACCGAGCGCCTCCGCCGCGGCTGCAACACCGAGCGCTACTTTACCCTCCTGCGCACCGTCCGCGCCCTCCTTGGCGAATATGACGGGTGATTTTGACTTTGCTCGGAGATCAGCAATCCGGATATTCTTGACAGAATTCTGTCCATGTGCCAGATTGAATCATGCAAGTGATTAACTATACTGACGCCCGCAATCAACTTGCGGGACTTATGGATAGCGCCACCCGTGATCGTGAGCCCATCCTGATCACGCGGAACGGATCGGGTAAGGTGGTCCTTTTGGCGATGGAGGAGTATGAAGCCATGGAAACCACTTTGCATCTCCAATCCACCAGAGCGAATGCCCTTCAACTTCAGCAAAGTCTCGCCGATTATAAAGCGGGTAAGATTCAAGCCGGGGAGTTATGCGACTAACTTGGCTCCCGAACGGTTGGAAGGACTATCTGTATTGGCAGGAGACTGATCGGAAAACTCTTCAAAGAATCAATGAAGTGATCCGGGATGCCCAACGAAATCCGTTCACGGGAATTGGGAAGCCCGAGCCACTCAAGAATAATTTCAAAGGTTGGTGGTCCCGGAGAATCACCGGCGAACACCGTTTGGTTTACCGGGTCGAGGGCGACAGCATCCTTATTATGCAGTGTCGATTTCATTATGACGACTAAACACAACAAATTTTCGAAGCTTGGCAATTGCCGATTTACTTGTGGCAAATGGGTCAGAACCATCGGCCTGAAGGGGGTAAGCCTCATCTCATGAAATTGATCGTTCTTGTTGTGGCCGTTGCGTTGGCTGGTTGGTGGATGTGGACTTCCATGGGCGGCAGCGACGGTGTGGCGGCCATGCCCGGCGGCGGCCCGAAGCCCACCATTGATGCCGCGCAAAGCGCCGTGGACACTATCAATTCCCTCAATGCCACCAGCCAAAAAGCTGTGGACGCGGCCAGAGCGGGAACGGATCCGGCGGGCTCAAGATAAGTGGGTTGTTTGGCTGGGGCGGGAGTTGCAGCAATCGGGGCGCGGTTGGTGGACAGAATGTCCACCCTCCTTTGAGGATTCTCTGAAATGGGGAGGATTGGCGGGGCTTGACCTGGAGGGGGCGGGGAGGCAGGGTGAGGGTATGGATAAAACTATTGATGCGTCGGAATTTCGTTACACGGGCAAGGGGAAGTTGAATCTGAAGAAGTGGGATACGGGACTGAAGAAACGCCTTTATGCGGACAAGGGGGAGCTGAAGGAGTTGTTGGAGGGATTCCAGGAGGAGATCGACGAGCGGCAGTCGCAGATGTATGCGCAGGACCGGTATGCGATGCTGATGGTGTTCCAGGCGATGGATGCGGCGGGGAAGGATGGGACGATCAAGCATGTGATGAGCGGGATCAATCCGCACGGGGTGGAGGTGACGGCGTTCAAACGGCCAAGTGAGGAGGAACTGGATCACGACTATTTGTGGCGCACGACGAAAGCGCTGCCGGGGCGAGGGATGGTGGGGATTTTCAATCGGTCCTATTATGAGGAAGTGCTGGTGGTGCGGGTGCATCCGGAGATTCTGAAAAGCCAGCGGCTGCCGGAGGGGGCGCTGGAGGATTTGCCGGGGCTGTGGAAACGGCGCTTCGAGGAAATCCGGAATTTTGAGGAACACCA
>JAQGPD010000230.1 GCA_028293305.1 Verrucomicrobiales bacterium
TCCGACACCATCGGAACCCGACACGGACCCCGAAGGCCCCGATGGCGAACGTCCCCTCCGCCGCCGCAATCGCTGAACTCCGGCCCTTCCCTGTTTTCTCCCTCCATGTTGCGTTACATCAGCATCATAGACATCCCCATCGTCGCTTATTTGGGGTATGCATGGATCTTTCCTCTCAAAGTTTTGAGACGGAAGGATCGGAAAGGCGAAAAAATGTCGGAGGAAAAGCTCGCCCTGTGGCTGCCCCGGGTGCGTCCCATCATCCTGGGTCTTCTTGTCTTTCTCATCATCGGCCGCGGCGCCATGTATCATTTCTATCCGCAAATGGCTGACATGAACGCCAGAACCTGGGGAATCACTCCCTAGCCGATCCCTCTGCCTATTTTTCCATGAGCCTGAAAACGAACACGTCCTTCGCCGATCTCGCCGCGCTTTTCCGCAGCGCGCCGTCCTTTGCCGTGCTCGCCCACTACCGCCCGGACGGGGATGCCATCGGCTCCACGCTGGCGTTGGGTTTGGCGCTCAAAAACCTGGGAAAAAACGTCCGCTTCCTGAACGAGGACGGCCTGCCCGCCAACCTCGCTTTCCTGCCAGGATCCAACCTGATCGAACAACCCGCCCCCGGCCAGACCATCGGGGCCGAGGTGGTGATCGCCGTGGACTGCGCGAACCGTGACCGCTTGGGTGCCAACGCGTTGGCTGCTCTCGCGGGAGCCAAAACCTGGGTGAATATCGATCACCATGTCTCCAACGAAGGCTACGGGGATTTCCATTACATCGACTCCGGAGCCCCCGCCGCCGGGGAGATCATCCACGATCTCCTGGTCGCCGCCGGCCTTCCCCTGACACCGGAAATCGCCAGCAATCTTTATGTGGCCATTTCCACGGACACCGGTTCCTTCCAATATCAAAGCACCACGGCGCACACATACGAGATCGCCGCCTCGCTGATCCGCGCGGGCATCAATGTCTCGAAACTCTGTCAGGACACCTATGAGTCCTATCCACTCCGCCGTGTGGAGCTGTTGCGTCATCTGCTGAATGCCATGCAGATAACCCACGAAGGCAAAGTCGCCTCCTGGGCGTTGACCCGTGAGTTTGCGGACTCCATCAACATGCAGCCGGACGACAACGAAGGCCTCATGGACAACCTGCGCTCCATCCAGGGCGTCATCGTCGCCGCCGCCTTCGAAGAATTGCCCGGCTCCGATAACAAAATCCGCCTCAGTCTCCGTTCCAAAGATCCCGCCATCGACGTTGGCGCTGTCTGCGCCAGTTTTGGCGGAGGCGGCCACCGCCTCGCCGCCGGCGCACGCCTCCCAGGCCCCCTTTCCGATGCTCAATCCCGTGTATTCCAAGCCCTCCATGAGACGCTCTCCAGACCCTGAAATCGACGGCGTATTGCTGATCGACAAAGGCCAGGACATGACGTCACATGACGTCGTCGCCGTAGCCCGTCGTGCCCTCGGCACCAAGAAAATCGGCCATTGCGGCACCCTCGATCCCAACGCCACCGGTCTGCTCATCCTTGTGATCGGCCGTGCCACCAAGATCCAGGACCTGCTCATGGCCGAGGAAAAAGAATACGAAGGCACCCTGCGCCTCGGTTCCTCCACCACCACCCAGGACGCCTGGGGCGAGCCCATCGCCACGGCGGAGGTCCCCGCCTACACCCCTGAGCAGCTGGAAGCCGCCTTTTCCCAATTCCGGGGCGATTTTTATCAACTTCCACCCATGGTCAGCGCCATCAAAAAAGACGGCGTCGCCCTCTACAAACTCGCGCGCCAAGGCATTGAGATCGAACGCGAAAAGCGCCTCGTCACCGTCTTCCATCATCAGATCAAAGGAGTGGCCCTTCCTGACATCGACTTCCGGGTGGTTTGCAGCAAAGGCTTCTACGTCCGCACCTACTGCCACGACCTCGGCGAAGCGCTAGGCAACCACGGCCACATGGCCGCCCTCCGCCGCACCCGCAGCGGCAAGTTCGACCTGACGAACGCCACCACTTTCGAGGAGTTGAAAACCCTCCCCCGCGAGGAACTGCTCGGCCGCCTGCTCTCCCTCCGCGACGTCAGCCGCCTGCGCGGGGTCTAAGCCCAAGGGAGCACGGGCGTCCCGCCCGTGTGTTTCCAAAGGTTGCTTCCCTTCCATTTGATTCTAAATTGTCATCCATGATCTTGGAGCACCACCCTGAACTGTCCCGGCTAAGTCCATCCGATAAGCTGATGCTGGTCACTGAACTCTGGGAAGACCTCGCGGCCCAACCAGACCAAATCCCTGTCAGCGACGAAGTGATAGCCGAATTGGACCGGCGAATGCTTGCCCATGAAAAAAATCCAACGGCGGTGACGACATGGGAGGAAATCCAACTTCGGATTCTCGGACGCATTCTTCCAAAAGAATGAGCCGGATTGTTCATCTTCCGGCGGCCGACATCGATATTCAAAATGCCTACGAATATTATGAGAATCTATTGGGAGGAAGGGGAGTCCTGTTTCTGATGAAGTTAAATTCGGCGTATGAAACTATTAACCGATTTCCGGAATCAGGCAGAATCATCCATGGCACCCACCGCCGGTTTTTGATATCCAATTTCCCTTACGCGATTTATTATACTCCCTATGCCGAACGCATAATAGTCGCAGCCATTCTGGACGTGCGGCAGAGACCGGAAATGATCCGACGTCGTCTAAAATGACCCGGCAACTATCAACTCTAAATCTCCACGTTTCCACTCATTGAAAACCTTCCACGACATCGCCTCCCTGGCCACCCTGCCCGGTCCGGTGCATTTGGCGATTGGCTTTTTTGACGGCGTGCACCTGGGCCACCAGGAAGTCATCCGCCGCGCCCGCGATGCGGCGGAAGCGGATGGAGGGACGGCAGTGATCGCGACTTTTGATCCTCATCCCATGAAGGTCCTGCGCCCGCAGTCCGCGCCGCGGCTTCTGACTTCAACGCTGCATAAAACCCTCATTTTGTCCCACCTGGGTGTGACGCATTTGTTGGTGATTCCTTTTGATAGCGACCTCGCCGCGCTGACGCCGGATCAATTCATCGGCTGCCTCGCCAGCGCCGCGAATCCGTTGGGAAGCGTCACGGTGGGCTACAATTGGACCTTTGGAAAAGGCCGCAGCGGAAATCTGCAAACCTTGTCAGCGCTTGGCCGGACCATGGGTTTTCAAGTCCATGGCGTCACGCCCGTCGTGGTCGGGGAGGAACCCGTCAGCAGCACCCGCGTGCGGCTCGCCGTGGAACGGGGCGATTTCCACGCCGCGTCAAGATTGTTAGGCCGCGATTACTCAGTGCACGGGACCATTGTGAAAGGGCGGCAATTGGCTAGGAAACTTGGATTTCCCACTGCCAATCTTTCTTTGGAAGCAGAGCAGCTGCCGCCCATCGGCGTCTATGCGGTCAGGGCGACCGTGGCGGATCAGGCATTCAAAGGCGTGGCCAATCTCGGCCTGCGCCCGACGGTGGAAATGGATGGCTCCGCCAAACGGCAGCTGGAGGTCCATCTTTTCGACCACAGCGGCGACCTTTACGGTGAAGGCATTGAGGTCCGTTTCATCCAGCGTCTGAGGGATGAGATCAAGATGGATTCGTTGGAGGCGTTGAAGACGCAGATTGCCCTGGATGCGGCTCAGGCGCGGCAGGTGTTGGAGGCTGGAAGTGGGGTTGGGTATGGTGGAATGGCAAGCTTGGGCGGGTTGGGCGCTTAACAAAGGGCTTTTGGGGACAAGGTTGCTGCTGCCGCACAGAGGACTGTGCGGACTACTCTGGGCGGACCACTCTCTGCGGACCACGCTTTGGCACAAAAAAGAGGCGCACGTTTTCACGTGCGCCTCCCGGGAGTTGTCAGCGGCCCCGCCGGAGCGGGACCGTTTATTGTCAGGGACTACTTGCGGGCCCGGTAGAACGTATGACCGCTGAGGCCACTGATCGGCAGGGTCAGCGGGCTGGTTTGAGCGGGCATCGGGGTCCAGTTTGTCAGGTTGCCGGAGGATTCCAACACACCGTCGAATGTGATGACGATGTTATTCCCAACCGTCGCCAGGACCAGGGTCGGCTGATTGGCGGTGAATGTGGTCAGCTGGATGCTGTCGATGTCCTGCTCCGCATTCAGACCGCCGGTGCGGCCGCCCCAGCCGAAGTTGCCATTGGCGATGGGGGCGAATCCTGGCAGCGGGGTGTGCCAGTAGATGACCTGGGTGCCGAAGATCACGTCCAGGGTGCCGTCAGGATTCACCCTGACAATGATTTCGCGGAAGGCGCTGCCGGATTCCAGGAGCGCGCGGGGAACGCGGACATTGCCCAGGGTTTCGCCCTTCCAGAGCGCTTCGATCGCGGGGGCTTCGCCGGCCGCATTGTTGGGATTTCCGTCGTCATTGTCATAGATGTCGAAGGAGATGATGAGTCCCGTGCCCGTGCCACCCTCACCGAAGCCGCCGGTGATGAGTTCGGGGGACCACACGAAGCTGGCACCGTCCGCGGGAGGATCCGTGCCATTGCCGATGCGCACCAGGAACTTGGTGACAAAGCCGGTCACGGGTGCACCCGCATCCTGATCCGCCAAAGCCATGGCGCCCTGCAGGCCGTTCACCGCCGTGGTGAGTTGCAGCATGCCGGTGTCATCCACTCCGGCATTCCCCGTGACCACGGCGCTGCCGAAGACCTGTGCATCGGCCGGAACCAAACCGTCATTGAAGTCGATGATCCGCTCAAACGAGGCCGGCAGGCCGGGCGACACGACGGTGACCGTGGTGGGGTTGCTGGTGACGACGTTGGTGGAACCGGTGACCACGACTTGATAGCGCACGCCGGAATCACCGAGTGGCAGATTCGGCGTGGTGTAAGTCGCGGAGGTCGCTGTCGGAATATCCACAAAGGCGCCGCCGCCAGGAGCGGAACGTTGCCATTGATAGGAGCTGACGGGCGGGTTGCTGGACTCCACCGACAACGTCACGGAGGTGTCATTGACAATGGTCAGGGCCGCGGGCGGTTGGTTGACCAGCGTGATCGGGCCGACATAAAGCGATGTGGAAATCGCGAGGTCGTCATAGGCATGCAGTTCATTGGCGCCGCCGGTGCGGGCCGCGATGGCGAAGCGTCCGCCGGCGATTCCCTGCAAGCCGGGGAGGGCGAGATTTTGAATAACCAATGTTCCGTCGTAGGCCACATCCAGGGTCGCGGAGGTGGAGGCGGTGGCAGGAGTCACGCGGATGAGCACTTCCTTGAAAGTGTCCACCGGAGCCTGCAGCAATTCGATAGGCACCGCGACATTTGCCAGGGCGGCACCTCGGAAGTTCACCCGGATGCTGCGGCCGCTGCCGGCGTAAGTGATGAAGCTCACACGCAGATCGTTTCCGAGCCCGGCTTCCAATCCGCCGTAAACCTGGGTCTGACCGATGCCCGTGCCCCAGCTGAAGCTGAAACCATCCGCCGGGTTCGCCCCGACCAGCTGCGCTTTGAAGGAAGCCGTGAACCCGCCGACCGCCGTGCCGCCATCGACGTCATCGACCACCAGGGTGCCGAATTTGCTATTCTCCGCTGTTGTCAGGATGAGGTAGCCGCTGCCCGCCGTGCCGGCAAAGCTGTAGTCGCCGCTGAGGGTCTGCACCGTCGTGGGGGCCGAGCCTTGGTTGTCCACATCCGCCAGGTTGTCGAAGCGGTCGAGAATCTTCGGCGCGGTCGGACCGGTCAGGTTATAAACCGTCAGGGTGGCCGCGTTGGAGTCGGCCATGCTGCCATTTCCGGTGCTGGTGATGTGGGCGCGGTATTGATTGCCATTGTCCGCCACGGTCAGCGTGGGAGTGGTGTAAGTCTGGGACGTGGCTCCACCGATGTCGGTGAAAGCGCCGCCGCCGACCGACAACTGCCATTGATAGGAGGTGCGGCTGGGGTCGTTGGTGACCACGCTGAAGGTCGCGGAGCGCCCGGGGATGGCGGTG
>JAQGPD010000246.1 GCA_028293305.1 Verrucomicrobiales bacterium
CCTGCGCCGGCGGGGCAGGAGCGGGCGGGGGGATCGGGACGAGAGGTGCGGTGAGCGTGCGCCTGCCCGGAGGCCGACGCTGGGCGAGGGCGTCCTGCAGGGCCTGCTGCGTCGGGTCCACGGCGGCAGGCACGGCGGCAGGCACGGCGGGCACAGAGGCGCGGGGGAAAATTCAGAAACTCTTCACGCGAGGATGCCCGGGAGCGTGGTGCCCATAGGCATTGAGGTGATGGGTCGGCCCGCGGGTTACGCCAAAGGCGTCAAGGATGTAAGCCTGGGGTTGCCGGCCTGGGCCGGCTACCCCAGGTCATGTCCCTGGCGAAGTCCCAAACCCTGAAGGGGTTCCGGATCCCAACGGATGTTGGGGGGACGGTTTCAGTTGGGAAGGAATCCCCGGATTGCTCCGTTTCCGGAACCGGGTTGCGGTTCGGGAGGATTGTGGTCCTCACCTAGGGTAGCCGTTTTCACGGCAACCCCAGGCTGGAATCCTTAACGCCTATGGCGTAGTGAGGAGGTATTCGGCACCGTTGGAGTGGTGCAAGGTTCAGCTCCGTTGGCGCAGTGATCCGGTATTCAGGTCCGTTGGCGCAGTGATCCGGTATTCAGGTCCGATGGCGTAGCGATCCGGTATTCGGCGCTGTTAACGCGGTTCGCAGCTATTCAGTTCTGTTGGCGTGGCGGGGAGCTTTTGGACGACAAGGGTGCCATAAGTTGCCTACATATTATGGTAATGGCAGGCTCTGGATTTTTCGCGACTGCAGGTTTACGCGCGTCGGGTTTATCGGGCTTCGGGTTCACCCGCTGCGCGTTTGCGTGCTGCGGGTTTATCGGGCTGCGGATTTTTACGGCTGCGGAGCCGGGAATGAGGTGCCGCTGGGCCCGGGGGCCGGCGTGGGGTTGGGGGCCGTAGCTGGGGGCGGGGTCGGGGAATTCGGGGCGGCGGGGTAGGCGGCGGGGCCGATGACTCCCGGGAGGTCCTGGGGTTGGTCCGGGGTGCGGCGTTTACCGGGGACGGGCGGGGCCAGGCCGGGGCCGTCGCTGACTTGCATGGTTTGTCCGGCGGGGATGGCGGTTTGCCATGAGGGGGCTTGGGAAGTGGGGCCGGGCCCGGGGAATGCAGGGCCGAAATTACCGGGAGGCGCGGCTTTGGCGGCAGCGCTGGTGTCGGAGATGACGACGGTGGTGCGGGCAGCGTGGTCCGGGGTGGGCCAGGCGTGGATGAGGAGCATGACGGCGGCGTAGGCGCCGACGGCGGCCCAGGCGGTGGAGGGGCGGCGGAGGACGGAGCAGGCGGTGCAGACGCGTTCCCACCAGAGGGAGGCGGCGCTTTGGGTGGCGATGGCTTTGCGCTGGTGGGCGTGGAAGTCGTCGAGGAATCCTTCGAAGTAGTCTTCGGAGGGTTTTTCGTGGCGCTTCAGCCGGAGGAGGCGGGCCAGTTGTTCGTCCTTGTTCATGGCGGGGAGCCGGGAGGCGGGGTGATTTTTTCGAAAAAAGAGGGTGGGGGGAAGTGCAAAAAAGAGGGCTGGGGGACTCTAGGTGAGGTAGTTGGAAAGGTGGGCCTGAAGTTGTTTGTGCGCGTAGTGGAGGCGGGAGCGGACGGTGCCTTCACTGACGCCGAGGATGCGGCTGATTTCGGCGTGGGGCATGCCTTGGATGTCGAAGAGCGTGACAACGGCTCTATGGTCATCAGACAATTTCTGGAGCGCTTCGTTCAAATGCAGTTGCAGCTCGTGGAGCCCGGCCTCGCGCACGGGGTCGCTGGAGGCGGTGAGTTCCAGGAATTCCCCGTCGTGCTGGACGCCGTTGTCCACGTCATCGAGGCTCAGCATGCGGCGGCGGTTGCGTTTTTTGAGGAAATTCAGCGTCAGATTGACGGCGATGGTGTAAATCCACGTGTAGAAACCGCTTTGGCCGCGGAAGCTTTTCAGGTTCCGGAAGGCGCGGGCGAAGACTTCCTGGAGGAGGTCATGTGTGTCCTCCCGGTGGCTGGTCATGTGATAGATCAGGGCGTAAAGGCGCTGACTGTATTTGACGACGAGGGTGTCGAAGGCGGGGCAATCCCCCTCCTGCGCGCGCTCGACGAGCACGCGGTCCTCCTGTTTGTCGGTCAATGCGGCGTCGGCCATACGTAGGGGTCGGTGGGTCGTCGCGGACGGGACGGTGCCGGGGAACCCTGACACGATGGAAGCGGTGATGGCCACGGCATTTTTCAGGAAGTGGCGGCGGTGGCGAAATCCGCCGGCTGCCGGGTTAGGGTGACGGACACCGACCGGGTGTCCGGGAGAATGAATTTGTGAAGGCGCACGCGGACGAGGGCGAGCGGCCAGTTTTTCAAAAGCAGGCGGCAGAGGTCCTCGGCGAGCGTCTCGATGAGCAGGCGCGGGTGGTCCGAGGCTTCCGCGCGGCAGGCGACGGCGACGTCGTAGTAATTGATGGTCCTGGAAAGGTCCTCCTTCAATCCGGCGAGGGGAGTGAGGGGCCAAAGGGTGATGTCCGCCTCCAGCCGTTGGGCCACCGCGCGTTCCTCCTCCGGCACGCCGATGTGCGCCACAAGGCCAAGGCCCTGCAGGTCGATGCGGTCGCGTTTGATTTTAGGAAAGTCCAAGCGTCATTGTTGACAGGAAAAGCCGCCGCCGTGTTCAAAAAAAGACACGCTTTTCCCACGGTTTCATGAAGCGCGATAACTAACCAATCGACAGTGCAGGCTGCACAAGGTCCAGCAGCGCGTCCTGCGTGCATCCGGCGCGCGGCCTCACGCCACTTCCTTAACCTGCCGCGCCAGCCACAGGCTGACCAGGCCACAGGCGACGGCGATCCATCCCAGAAGATGATAGTGCTCCAGCGGTCCGGCAGCGCCGCTGCGGCTGACGATGAGCCCGCCGATGCTGCTGACGATGCCGCTGACCAGATCCCGGACGCAGGAGGAAAGGCTCATGAACGCGCCCCGCTGCGGTGCGGCGACGGCGAGGCTGGTGATGGCTTGCCCGGGGACGAAGCGGCCGCTGGCGAAGACGAAGAAAAATCCCGCCAGCACCAGCACCCACCCCAGCTCCAGCCGCGGCGCATTCGTCAGGCACAACACCACGATGGAGGCGACCCAGGTGACCCAGGTATACACGCGGCGGCGGCCGCGGCGGTCGGCCAGGCGGCCCATGAGGGGACTGCTGAAAATAGTCAGGACGCCTCCTGTTAGATAAACAAGAAAAAGTTGTTTTTCCTGAATGCCCACATTGGCGACCAGATAGGGTGACAAAAAAGGGATGATGGTGAAATGCGCTCCCACCATGGCGGACATGAAGAGCAGCGCCCACTGCACATTCCGGTCGGAGGCCAGGGCCATCATGGCTTTCCACCGCCCGGTCGGCGGGCCGGCGATGAAATGCCCGCGCAGGGACGGCACCCCCAGCAGGGCCACGATCCACATGACCGTGCCCACGATGGCGATGAGCACGAACGGCGTTTCCCAATCATAGGTCTGCGCCAGGAAAAGCCCCGCCGGCACGCCCAGCGCGGACGCCACCGCGAAGGCCGTCATCACGATCCCAATGCCGGCGGCCCGGCGCGCGGCGGGCACGACGTCGGCGACGATGGTCATGACCAAGGCCCCGGAAACGCCGCCAAAGCCGCCACTGATAATACGCGCCGCCAGCAAGGCCTCGAAGCTGTGCGAAAAAGCACACGCCAAAGTGCCCAGAATGAATCCGGCAAACATCACCAACAAAGCCGGCCGCCGGTCGAACCGGTCAATGAACGCCGTGGCCACCAGTCCCACCAAGCCCGCGCTCCAGGTATAACCGGAAGTCAAAATCGCGAATTTTCCGGTCCCGATTTCAAGTTCACGCATGAGCTGCGGACCCATGGGCATCATGATCATGAAGTCCATGATGTGGGTGAATTGAACGGCGGCCAGAAGCAAAAGGAGGGCGCGCTCCGACAAAGTGAAACGGGGCATGGGGGTAGAGAAAATTAAGAAATGCGGGGGCTGGTCCTTGGTCTTGCAGGCGGAAATTTTGGGTTCTGGATTTGGAGCCCTGGCCTGCGGGTTCTGAAACCTGAAACCTGAAATCTTGAACCTCGAAGCTTGCAATCCGGAGCTATGGGAACGCCTTGTCAGGCCCATGACTTATAAACGTTAGGCGTTGTCCAGAATCCCTGTTTTTGCCCGTGGCAGGAGAGTTGCCAGGGTGGTCTCCTCGGAGGTGACGCGGGTGGCCATGAGGATGGGGAAATCACCGAATTCCGCCAGGACCTGGCGGCAGGCTCCGCAGGGGGAGATGGGTTCGCGGGTATCGGCCACGACGACGAGGGCGGTGAAGGAGCGGCAGCCGGCGGCGACGGCCTGGACGACGGCGGAGCGCTCGGCGCAGAGGGTCAGGCCATAGCTGAGGTTTTCGACATTGCAGCCTTGATAGATGACACCGTCGGAGCCGAGGAGGGCGGCTCCCACGTGGAATTTGGAGTAGGGCGCGTAGGCGCGGTCGCGGACGGCCCAGGCGGATTGCAGGAGGGGGGAGAAATCGGTTTCTGACATGGCGGGGGGCAAGGTTCGGGCGGAAAAGTGCAGGGACTCTGGACGCATCGGAGGCTGTTGAAAACCGCAGCTTCAGGCCCGCGGATGGAATTGGGCGTGGACGGCTTTGAGGCGGCGCTGATCCACGTGCGTGTAGATCTGCGTGGTGGAAATGTTGGCGTGTCCCAACATTTCCTGGATGACCCGGAGATCCGCCCCGCCGCTCAGCAGATGCGTGGCGAAACTGTGCCTTAACAAGTGGGGATACACCACCAGATCCACGGCGGCGGCGCGGGTTTTGACGATCTGCCACAAGCGCTGAATGGTTAGCGACTGGCCGTGCTGTCCCAGGATCAGGTGGCTGGAGGTCTTGGCGGAGACCAGATGCGGGCGGCCTTTTTCCAGCCAGTCCCGGATCGCCTGCCGGGCACGCGAGCCCACGGGCACGAGCCGCGTTTTATTTCCTTTTCCGGTGACGCGGATGAAGCCTTCCTCCATGGACAGCTGGTCTATTGTGGCATTCGCCAATTCCGAAATGCGGAGGCCGCTGGCGTATAGCAACTCCAGAATAGCCGCGTCACGATAGTCGAACGGAGTTTTCGGTTCGATGCTGGCCAGCAGATGCCCGACCTCGGTTTCCGTCAGGGTCTCGGGCAGGGAGGCATCCAGCCTGGGGGCCTGCAGGCCTTCCGCGATGTCCGCGGGGATGAATTTCCGGATGGCCAGCCAGCGGAAAAAGATTTTCAGCGAGATGACCTGCAGCCGGATGGTGGCATTGCCGCAACCATCGTTCTTCCGGCGGAACAAAAAATCCGTCAGGTGGGCCAGGGTCACATTTTCCGGAGACCCCACGCCATGAACGGTCTCCAACCAGGAGATAAAAGCCTCCAGCGATTGCCGGTTGGATAACTGATAGTTCACCGACAAACCGCGCTCGGTGGCGAGGTGAAGGATGAACCGTTCCAAGGCTGCGATCATGCGCCTTGCCTACGCCGGTTGGACGCGGGGCGCAATGGAATCGCTGGGCCGACCTCGCAGCCGGCGCGGACTGGTTCCCCGCATCAAGGCACTGGGCGGAAAACTCCCGGTGGCGCGGCGGGTCACCTGCCTTTGAAGAAGTAAATGAGGAGCAGAATCGGCAATGGAATGCCGAGAAGCCATAGCAGGATCCAGCCGATTTTACCCGGAGGACGGGTGGACGACCATTGGCGCTTTTCCAGTTTCATGGTGTGGTGGGTTGGGGTGAAAGGCTGCTAGTAGCCGGGAAAGGAGCCGGCTGCGGCTGGGGCATGCCCGCCGCAACCGGAAGGGTTAGTTAGCGTTGGAGCCTGCCAGGGACACAGTGCCATGGATTTCCCCGGTATCGATTTCCGGCTTGTTGCCTTGTATATAGGCTTTG
>JAQGPD010000256.1 GCA_028293305.1 Verrucomicrobiales bacterium
ACGCAATATTTCTTCTCTCTATTTTAATATTTCTTATTCCCCGTCTGTAATTTCACCGTATCCCGTCCGTTTAAAACCACCTGCATGAAACCACTTCACCCACAATCCCTAGTCGCCGCCGGGTT
Source organism: Verrucomicrobiales bacterium (assembly GCA_028293305.1). GTDB lineage: Bacteria > Verrucomicrobiota > Verrucomicrobiia > Verrucomicrobiales > V1-33 > CAIZWU01. The sequence goes on from JAQGPD010000256.1 coordinate 126, forward strand.
GCTATTGTCCTTCCTTCCGGCCCTTCCGGTGGGAGCTCAGACCATCCCGAATCCCAGCTTTGAAACCGACACCTTCACCGTATTTCCTGGTTATGTGTCCGGCAATGGACCCATCACGGGCTGGACCGGAGCTTTTCCCGAAAGCCACGGATTGAATCCATCCTCCGGCAGTCCCTTCGCGAACAACGGGGCCGTTCCGGACGGCAGCAAAGCGGCCTTCATTCAAAGCAATAGCAACTTCTCCACCCTGGAGACCACCATCACCGGCCTGACTCCCGGCACCGCCTACCAGCTCACCTTCCGCGCCACGGCCCGCAACCCCAACGTGCCCCAGCTGGATCTCCGGATCGATGGGAATTCCCTCGTCACCTCGGCAGTGACCGCCGTCGGCGGCGCGAATCCCTACACTTATATTTCCGCTTATTATACGCCTCTTTCCTCCACGGCGGCGCTGCAGGTGGTCAATACCGCCAACAACGACAACACCCTGGTGGTGGATAATTTCACGATCGCCGCCACCACGCAGCCATGGACCTCCAACGCATGGACGGACGACGCCAGCACCGGCATCGACCGCGCGTTCATTTACACGCATGCCTACAATTTCGGATCGGCGGCCAACTTCACGATCAATAGTGTGCCCTTCAAAGGCCTGGCGGGGACGAATCCATCGGACCCCGGCAAGTTGACGATGTCCGGCTTCACCGGTCTCTTCAACAATGACGGCAATAATCTCGGCGGCGAAAGCCGGGCCATGGCCAACGATTTCATCTACAACGGATTCCCTGGAAATATCACCCTATCCGGTTTGGTCCCCGGCCGGGCCTATGTGCTGTCTTTATATTCCATGGGCTGGGAGGGCCCCAATGGCCGGTGGATCACTTTCCGCTCCGGCAATGAAGTGAAATCCTTCGACCAGGACGTTTTCGATAACGATAATGGCCACCGCATCGACTTCTCCTACATTGCGGACGCCACGGGCACCCTTTCCATCTTCACCCATCCGCTCGGAGCCGGGTCCTTCCACCTTTATGGATTGGCCAACCGCGAAACCACCGCTCCAGTAGTGCCGGTTTTCGCCTCGCAGCCTGAAAACCAGGTCAAGTTGACAGGGGAAACGGCCGTCTTTTTCGCCAATGCCGCCGGCGCTCCCCCGCTGTCCTATCAATGGTATCGGAATGGCGTTCTCCTGCCTGGCGAAACCTTGCCCACCCTCACGATCGCTGTCACCAGTGCGGCCTCCCAGTCAGGGAAATATGCCGTCCGCGCCACGAATGGCGGCGGATTCACGGACAGCAACACCGCGTTCCTCGAGGTCTTCGAACCCGTCACCACCGCCGGGACTTTCAACACCGGTGTGGACCCCACCAATGTCCCGCTCTTCGGCGGGGACATCGATCCTCACTACACCCTGATCCAAAATCCTGACGGTCTCGGCGAGCCCACCACTTATGTCCAGACCGGCATCCCCGGCGCCTGGCTGCCCAACACCCTCACCGCCAGTTGGATCGGGCCCAGCGCCAGCACCGCCACCGCCGCGGGACCCATTCCTTCGGTTTACATCTACCGCACCGGATTCGACCTGACGGGTGTGACTCCGGTGGGCGTTCTCACGGGCTCCTATGCATCGGACAATGTGGGCCTTTCCGTCCGCCTCAACACCGTGCCTATCCCGGGCATGCCGCAAAGCACGACGTTCGCCGCCCTGACACCGTTCGTGGTGCGGACTGAAAATCTGGCGCCGGGCACGCTGGTCGCCGGGGCCAATACCCTGGACTTTGAAGTGGACAATGCCGGCGTGGGCCCCACGGGCCTCCTGGTGGACAATCTGCATTTCTCCCAGGTCCCCGCAGGCATCGCTCCATCCTTCGTGGTCACTCCGACCGGCGGCACCATCGTCACCGGAACGTCGGTGACGCTTTCCGCCCGCGCCTACGGCACCGGCAACATCAGCTATCAATGGCTCCGCAACGGCACGCCGCTCCCGGGACAAACCGGTCAGACCTACACGATCTCCAGTTTCTCCAGCGCCCAGAACGGCAACTACACCGTGACCGCCACCAACGCGCTCACCACGGTCACCAGCCCCATCGCCACGCTTACGGCCTCCAATGTCCCGCCGGGTGTGACCGCCGATCCGCAGAGTCTGGAGGCGACCGTGGGCCAGTCCGTGACCTTCTCCTTCGCGGCGGAAGGCAGCACGCCCTTCAGCTACCAATGGCTCTACAATGGCGCCAACATCTCCGGCGCGACCTCCGAGACCTACACCATCGGCTCCGTGACCCGCGCCAATGCCGGCCGCTACAGTGTGAAAGTCACCAACGCCTATGGCGACGACACCAGCGCGGAAGCGGTGATGACCGTCTTCAATGGAGTGCCCGGATTGTATAACACGGGCATCGACGACACCGGCACGGTGCTGGCCGACTCCGACTTCGACCCGCACTACGTGCTCAGCCCCGGCACCCCGGAGGAAGCGGTTCCCGTGGTCCACCTGTCCACGGTGTTTCCGATCGTCAATGGTCCATGGTTCGCCAATAACTCCCAATCGAAATGGATCACCCCCATTGCGGATTCCGTTACAGGAGGGGCCGGCGACTTTGTTTACCGTCTCAACTTCGATTTGACCGGACTTTATCCGCCATCCGTTCGCATCATGGGAGCTTGGGCCACGGACAATGTCGGCGTCGCGCTCCGTGTGAACGGCACCGATACGGGATTGGTCAATAACGCGCAGTTCCCCAGCCTGACCAGTTTCTCCATCAGTGCCGCCAATGCCGCCTTCCACGATGGAATCAATACTCTGGACTTTGTGGTGAACAACTCTGAAGCGGGCTACACCGGCCTGCGAGTCCAAGGCATCCGCGGCCTCGCCGAACCGGCTCCCAACCTGCCTCCGCTGACCATCACCCTGAATGGCTCCGGCCAGCCCGTCATCAGCTTCACCGGCGTGCAGGGAACCAGCTACGGCATCCAGCGCTCCACCACCCTCACCCCCTCCGGCAGCTGGAGCGTGGTCGGCACAGTGGTCGGCGGCGCGGGCGGCGCGGTGACCTTCACCGACTCCGAGCCACCAGCAGGACGCGCCTTCTACCGCGCGGAGATCCCCCTGACACCTCCGTGACCGGGCCACCGTCGCCGCGCCGCGTCCGTCCTGACGGCGCGGCGACTGGTCCGGGGCTTGGCGTTGACCGCCTGGAACCCACGTGATAGGAAAGGAGCACCGCCCCCCGGTGCTCCTTTTTTATTCCGCATGT
>JAQGPD010000262.1 GCA_028293305.1 Verrucomicrobiales bacterium
AACGACGCGGCCGCGTATCCTTCCCGCCTGCAAATCCCTGGACAAGCCAGGAATTCAGCGAATTCCTCCAACGTTTTTTACACCCCGCCCACCGGCACCACCCGGCCATTCGACCCGGGCGCGGAGATGGCTTCGATCCGCAGCGGGGCTTGGCGGGCGGCGGGATCCAGCAGGACGGTGATCCGGTGTTTGCCCACGGGAAGATCCATCGGCACCTCGGCGGCGACCTGGATTTCCTTGTCATCCACCCACACTTTCATCCCGGCCGGCTCCGCGAATTTCAGCAGCATGGCTCCGGGCGTGGTGACTTCGACTTCCCCCTGGGCGACGCGGCCGGAGGCTTGGAAAAGCTTCACCTCCGGGATGTCCGAAACCGGCAGGCTGCCCCCCACTTCGCTGTAAGCCGGCACCCAGGCCAGACCCGCCTGTTCCACCGTCAGGGCGCGGATGCCGTCGCGGTTGATCACCTGCCAGAAGTCGGCGGCAGGCTGCGGCAGGCGCCAGCGGCGGATCACGCCGTCCACCTTGACTTTGTATTTTCCTTCCTTGCCCAGTTCGGATAGGAAACGCACCAGGTCGACAAATTCATCGCGGCGCAGCGTGCCCGTCAGGCCGGGAGGCATGAGGGAAACCGGCATGCTTTGTTTGCTGGCGATATCGGCCACCGGGATCGATTGCGTGGTGCCCGCGGCATCGCGGAGCAGCACTTCGCGGGCGTCCTCGCGGACCAGGAATCCGCTGAAAACGCCGCCGTTTTTGGTGTTCACCACCGTGGTGGCATACCCTTCCTTCACCTTCTTGGAAGGCTCCAGCAAACTATCAATAATGTAGTCCACCGGCGCACTGGCACCGATGCTCAGCAGGTCCGGCCCCACCACCCCGCCGACCGCACCGACAGCATGACAGTTTTGGCAGAGCAGCGCCTGGCGGCGGTAGATCAACTCCCCGCGCGCGGCGTCGCCCTTCTCCTTCACTTCCGCCATCATCGCATTCATGGCCTCCGGCGTCATGCCCACGCCGACCGGCTGCAGGCCACCCGCGATTGTCAGGACGTCCACCAGATCCTTCGCCTCGGCACCGCGCGCTCCGGCTTTCTGCACACCGGCCGCCGCGACATCGCCGCGGAGCTTTTTGTCGCGCAGGACCCCGGCGAGCAAGCCCGGTCCTTCCTTGCGGGCCAGGAACGATTCAAACACCTGGGAAGCCGCCGCCGCATTCGTCGTCGAGGCCAAAAACCCGGCGGCTTTTCCAGCGGCCAGGGGAGCATCCATCGACGCCAGGGCCGACAAGGCGTGGGCCTTCGCTCCGTCCGCGTCCGCCGCTCCGGCCGGAGCCGGGCTGTCCGCGAGTTGTGTCAGGAAAGACTTCGATGCCTCGCCGCCCAGCGCTGCCAAAGCCTCCATCGCGTCGCCATCCCAGGCCTTCGCCTGCGATTCCAAAACAGGCCGCGCCGCTTCCAATTTCCAAGCGCCCGCCAGTCCCGCCGCCGCCGCGCGCAGGGCGGCATTGCCCGAACCGAGATTTGTCAGGATGCGATCCTGACCGGCGCCGGGGACCGTCTGCCGCTGCGACGCCGCCGCCGTCAGGGCCTTGTATCCGGCCAGCACCAGCGCGGGCGATGCCTGCGGTCCGGAAGCCAGATCCAACAATTTCCCAAGGTCCGCCGCCGATCCCAGGGCGCCCGCCAGACCCAGCGCTTCCGCCAGGTTGGCCTCCGCCACTTTTCCATTCTGCACCAGGGTCAGCAGCGCGCCCACCGCCTCCGGCCGGTCCGCCGCCTTCAGCGCGAAAGCGATATGCGCCACATTGCCGCCGAAAGTGATTTCACCCTTTTGGAAAGCCGGCAGCCAAATGTCCGCCAGCTCCCGGCAGGTCAGCCACAGCGCGAAATCCAGATTGGAATCCATGGCCGCATCCAACACATTCGTCGCCATCTCCACGCCGGCGGCGGACCGCATCATCCGCGAGGCATGCACCGCCTCCAGCCGCACGCGGGCCGATGGCGAAACCGCCGCCTGCTTGATCAGCTCCACATTTCCCGGCGCTCCCTCACGGAAAAGCTGGCCGGAAGCCCGCACCGCGTAAGCCGCGAAATCATCCCCGGCAGGAAGTGTCAGGATCGCCGAATCCGCCCGCAACAGCGCCGTGGTCTGCAACAGCCCCACCGCATCCTTCAACCATTCCGGCTTCACCCCGGGAGCCTGGGCGCGTGCCATAACACGTTTTTCCAGGTCCTCCACCTTCCGGCGTTTCAGCTCCTGCTTGACCTCTGTGCGAATCCAATCCTCCGGCGCGTCGAGCAAATCCAACAATTCATCCACGCCCGCCTTGGCATAGTCCGGCTGCGGCGAAAGCCCGCGGCCCTTCGCGGTGACGCGCCAGATGCGGCCATGCTCGCGGTCGCGGCGCTCGTCATGAAAATCCACTTCCCCGTGCTGGATGATCGGGTTGAACCAGTCCGCCAAATACAACGCGCCATCCGGCCCCATGCGCTGATCCACCGGCCGGAAGGAACCGTGGGTGGACTGCACGGTGTCCTCCAATTGTTGTGAGGAAAAACCGCTGCCCTCGGTTTTCACCGCGAAATGATTCACCCGGTGTCCCCGGAAATCCGCGGTGATCAGGTGACCCTGCCAGTCATCCGGGAAGTGCCGGCCGCTGATGATCTCCAGTCCGGCCTGCTTCGGCTGACCCGGATTCAACCCCTTCAAAATACGCGGCAGCTGATTCGGCAAACACAGGAAAGTCGCTCCTGGAAATGTATAGTTGATGCCCTCACCGTAAGCCCCGTCCGTGGTGAAGGTCTGACCCCATTTATCCCAAACCAGGCCCCAAGGATTCACTTGCCCCATGGAATAAACCTCCAGGCGGCCCGTCTCCGGCCGGTATTGCCACCAGCCACTGCCGCGCAACTCCCTGACACCATACGGCGTCTCGATGCGGCTATGGATATAGACACTTTGCGCGAAATAAAGACAGCCGTCCGGCCCGCGTTTGATGCTGTGGAGAATGTGGTGCGTGTCCTCCGTGCCGAACCCGCTGAGCAGCACTTTGGATTCATCCGCGCGGCCATCGCCATTCGTGTCCTTCATGAACAGCAACTCCGTGCTGTTGGCGACATAAGCGCCGCCATCGCCCGGAAGAATGCCGGTGGGGATCAGCAATCCCTCGTAGAAAGTGGTGGACTTGTCAGCGGTTCCATCACGATTGGTGTCCTCGAGAATAACAATTTTATCCGCCTGCGTCTGTCCCGGTTTGATGTGGGGATAGATGGAGCTGCTGGCCAGCCAGAGCCGGCCTTTTTCATCCCAGGCCATCTGGATGGGTTTGGCGATCAGCGGCTCCTGGGCGAACAAATTCACGTCCAGTGCGGCGGGCAGTTTGAAGGTGGATTTTTCAATATTGGAATCGACCGGAGGCAGTTCCTTCAGGTCACGTTGGGCGGAGGCGGTGACGGTCAGGGCCGCGGAAATCAAAACAAGGGAAGTCGGTTTCATAACAGAAAATTCGGCGTGAAAATAAAAAGGTCGGAAAGTTTATTTGCCGCTCAGGAGCGCATGGATGGCGGTTTCTTTTTCAGCGACCAAAGGCTCGAACAACTGCACTTCGGAGGCATTGTTCCCCTGCTCGTGTTTCCGTGATCCGAATAGGTAGATCTCGTTCTGCGGACGCCAGCGGTAGAAATAGAGGCGGTTTTTTTCCAACACCAGCGGGCGCAATCCCGCCGGAACGGCTGCGGCGGGCGCGACTTTCAGAGCGGACAGAAAGGCCGGCGTCAGAGTCTCATAACCACTCGACGTGAAGGTCACGCCATTCTCCGTGGAGACCGCCGTCCCGCCCATGGCGCTGAACAAATCCGCAAACCGCAGCCCGCGCTCCGCCGCCAGGGCGCCGATGGCCTGCGAGGTCGCCGCGAGGTCCTTGTTATGCGCCGACATGTCAGGAAAAGGAGCCGGCAGGGTCTGCGTGGCCGGAGGCGACATCAGCACCACGCCCGCGCCGGAGGTTTCCTGGATCATGTCCAACAACTTTTTGTAGGACGCGATGAAGTCGTCCTTGCCGGCCGCGCCCTTGAAGGAATCGACGGCCCCATAACACGAAATCACGACCGCCGGCCGCAGTTCCGCGAGGTGCTTTTTCAAGCGGTCAAACCCTTCCGCCGGCGGGCCGAAATACGCCCGGCTCTCCGCGCGGGGCGTGTCGCCGGACCAGCCGAGATTCCGGAAGCGGATATTTTTCCCGGCATAGGCGGCCGTCAGCGCGCTTTCCAGATGGCCATACAGTCCATCGCGTTCAATAAATGTGTCGCCCAACAAAACCACCAATTGATTCGATTCCAAAGCCAATGGGCCCTCGACCGGCAATGGTCCTGCCAGGCCGGAGGAAACAGGAAGCGCGCTGAGAGCCGTGGCCAACAATAGAATCTGGGAGCGTTGCATAACGGATGGGATGAGTTGCGGGATGGATGGGGATTGGAGTTCCGGAGAATGGAAAAAATACGAACAGGATGACAGGCAGGTTCCCGGATACGCGGGAAACCGCCGGATCCTTCCTGAAATCACACCTTCCTGTCCACTCCCAAAATCCCGCATTCCCAACCCGCTCGGCCCACCGTCGGAACCCCGCCCGGTCAACGCTCCTTGATCCTCCAAAACTTCCGGCACCGGCCCCATCGGCAGGCAAAATTCAAGAAGCCGGAAACTTCCGCGATGCGCGCGGGATGCCGACAAGTTTGGGTTGGAAAGGCACCCCGCCCTCTTCATAATCAGTCCCGCCTCACGCCTCACTCCTCACTCCTCACGCCTCACGCCTCGCACTCCGCCCCCCGCTCGCCGCGCCCCTCGCGCTTCCCACCTTTCCCTCCCAGATATTCCAATGTCCGCCCATCCCTCCTCCGCCCCCGCACGCCGCCGTCGTCTGTCGTGGTTCCCCATCGTCATCCTGCTCCTGGGAGGAGTGGCTTTGGCCGTTCTTTTCCTCCAACCGGAGATGGAGAGGAATCTGTTATTGTTCTCCTCCATGGCCGTGCTGCTGGTGGTTGGGATATTGAATTTGTTATGGTTCCTGATCACTCCCCGATTTTCCTGGCGGATGAAACTGGCCGGTCTCGCGGTGGTGGCGGTGCTCCTCGCGGGCCTGAAATTTTCCGTCAGGGTGGACGGCACGGCGCGCGGCACCGGGCTTCCGCGTCTCGCCTGGAGGTGGTCCGCAAAGCCTCCCCTCCTCACCACACCGACGCTTTCCCCGGCCGTTCCGGAAGCAGCGCCCGGCGATCCCGCCCGTCTGGCTCAGGCGGCGGAGGTGCCGGAATTCAATGGCATCGCGAGGACCGGCGCCCTTCCTGAAACGACCATCGCGCCCGACTGGACCACCTCCCCGCCACGCGAGCTTTGGCGTCAGGCCATCGGCACCGGCTGGTCCGCGTTCGCCGTCGTCGGCGGCCGCGCCTACACCCAGGAGCAACGCGGCGAGGACGAACTCGTGACTTGTTATGATCTGTTGTCAGGCCGCCTCGTCTGGGCCCATTCCGACAAGGCAAAGTTCTCGCAATGGCAGAGCGGGGACGGCCCCCACGCCACGCCCACCGTCGTGGACGGCAAGGTCTTCACCTACGGCGGCACGGGCCTGCTGAACTGCCTGGACGCCGCCACAGGCCAGCCGGTCTGGCAGCGCTCCGTGCTTCAGGAAAACAACCTGGCCAATCTGGAATGGGGCATCAGCGCCTCTCCTCTCGTGGTCGACGGATTGGTTATCGTGACCGGCGGAAACACCACCGGACCCGTGCTTTTCGCCTATCAAACCGCGACCGGCGCCCCTGCCTGGAAAGCCGGAAATGACCGCGCGACCTACGCCTCGCCGCAGCTTTCCACCCTCGCCGGAAAACGTGTTATTCTTTGCAA
>JAQGPD010000306.1 GCA_028293305.1 Verrucomicrobiales bacterium
TATCAAACGCATATGAAAGGCTTCATAGGCGGGGGCCTTTCGGCCACCACGCTTCGTAAAGCCACCGAAGGCCTTTGCCCAGCGCTTTGATTCCCGCGGATTTTTCAGGCGGTGCGGTTCATTACGACTTCTCGTAAATGGACGCCCGACCGCCATTTCTGATAGCCTGGTCCACGTTCGGCCTTTAATCCGCGGCCGACGTTCCCCCCATCTTTTTCCATTTTCCGACATTCCCCCTTTCCATGAAATCCCACCTCCTGTCCCTCGGTTGCGCCGCCACCCTGCTGCTGGCCTCCGCCCTCACTCCAGCCACGGCCCAGACTTTGCTGTTCGATTTCGGCGGCGGGAACACCACCATCAAGGGGCCTTCGCCGGACGATCCGTTGAATGCCTGGAACAACATCGGCACCGCGATCGGGACCGCCGTGCCGGGCACGCCCGCCGCGCAGCTCAATGCCGCCGTGACCACCGGCAATGTCGCCACCGGCGTGAATCTGATCATGCTCAGCCGCTTCAACGGGTCCAATGAAAACGGCACCCAGGTCGCCACCGTCTATCCGCTGGACGCCACGCGCGATTCCCTCTTCGGAAACACGGAAACCTTCAGCGCCGGCGCCAATTTTTTCCCTTCCTTCAAGCTCACCGGCCTGACGCCCGGCGACAATCACAACCTGACCTTTTACGCCTCCCGCGCCGGCGTCAGTGACAGCCGCGAAACGCTCTACACCGTGGATGGCGCTATCACCTCCACCACGACCCTGGAGCCCGCCAACAACGTCAACACCACCACGACCGTCAGCGGCATCAAGCCCAACGCGGCGGGGGAATTCACCATCACCATGGGGCCGGGACCCAACAACACCAACGGAAACCACTTCACCTATCTTGGAGTGCTCAAAGTGGAGGTGGTGCCGCCTCAGCAACCCGTCGTTTTCAGTCAGGAGCCCGCGGACACCACCGTCCTCACCGGCCGTCCCGTGACCTTCACCGCTGCGGTCAACAGCACGCCTCCCTACACCATCCAGTGGAAAAAGGACAACGTCGATATTCCCGACGCCAACCAATTTTCCTACACGATTCCCGCGGCGGGATTGGATCTTGATAACACGAAATATTCCGTCACCGTCAGCAATCTGGCCTTCACCGCGACCAGCCGTCAGGCCACGCTCCATGTGGCGAACGACCTCACGCCGCCCACGCTGGTCTCCGGCACCAGCAATGGCCCGTTCCATCTGACGGTGGTCTTTTCAGAGCAGGTGGATCCGATCAGCGCGGAGGATCTGCTGAACTATTCCGTGGATAATGGCAATGCTTTCCTGTCCGCTGTCAAACTCCAGCCCGATGGCAAAACGGTGCTCATCACCCCCGGCCAGGCCCTGACCGGCACCCTGCCTGTCAGTGTTATGAATGTGAACGATCTGGCCGGCGTGAGCATCGCGGGCACCGCCACGGTCAATGTCACCTTCCCCCAGCCTGACGGAAAATCCTTCCTGCTGGACTTCGGCGGCGGCGACACCACGGAGCAGGCCGGCACGGCCAATGACGACCCTCTGAATGTCTGGAATAACATCCCGAATTCCGTCGCCAGCGTCGATGGCGGGGTGCTCGGAGGACTTGTCAGAAATGACGGTCTCGCCACCGAGGCCGGCTTTGCCACCGTGAGCCGGTTCAATGGAGTGAACACCAACGGCACGCTTCTGCCCTCGCCGTTTCCCGTCGATGCCACGCGCGATTCGCTTTATGGCAACACGGAGGCGTTCAACACCGTGGAGAACATCACCCCCATCTTCCGACTGACCGGACTCAACGTCGCGGAGGAGCACGACATCCTGTTTTATGCCTCACGCATGGAGGTGACGGACAACCGGGAAACACGTTATACAGTCACCGGGGCGACCACCGCCTTCGCGGATTTGAATGTGGCGAATAACAGTCAGAACACCGTTTCCGTGACTGCCATGCGGCCGGACGCGGAGGGGAATATCACCATCGCCCTGACCCCTGGGCCCAACAACAATAACGGAAATCATTTCACCTATCTTGGCGTCATGAAAGTCACGCCGCGCGCCTCCACCGGCGCACCTGTCATGCTGACTCCCGTGGTCGCCAATGGACGCATCACCCTGAATTGGTCGGGCTCCGGCACGCTGGAATGGTCCACCACCCTGACAGGAACCTGGACTCCCTACAATCCCGCCCCCACTTCGCCTTACAGCGAGGACATCGCGGGTCAGCGTAAATTTTTCCGGGTCCGTCCATGAAGTTTCCGTTCCCCCCAAGGTCGGTTTCATGGTGGCTTTTTCTCTTCGTTCTGTTGTCCGGCGTGCGTCCCGCGCTGGCCTCCTATGAAGCGGAAATGGCCGCCTTCGCCGCGCAGGACGCCGCCAATCCGCCGCCGGCCAATGTCATCGTTTTCACCGGCTCCTCCAGCATCGTCAACTGGACCGGACTGAAAGCCGCCTTCCCGGGCTATCCGGTTTTGAACCGCGGCTTCGGCGGGTCGCAGATGAACGATGTGTTGGACCATTTCACGGAAGTGGTCACGCCCTATCATGCGCCCCTGATCGTGCTTTATGAAGGCGATAACGACATCGCGGCGGGCGAAACGCCGGCTGCGGTTTTCGCGGAATATGTCAGCTTTGTGAACCGCGTGGACGCTGAGTTGCCGGGCACGGACATCATCATCATTGCCGTGAAACCCAGCCCCAGCCGGGTTTCCGTCATGCCGGCCATGGCCTCGCTGAACACCATGCTGCGCGACCTCTGCGCCTCCCGGGCGAACCTGCGTTATGCGGATGTTTTCACACCCATGCTCAATGCCTCCGGTCAGCCCCGGCCGGAACTTTTCGGCTCCGACATGCTGCACATGAACCCTGCGGGTTATGCCATTTGGCAGCAGGTCGTCGCCCCGCTTCTGGCGGCGGCACCCTTCAACACCGCGGACAGTTGGCGGATCGATTTCGGCCCATCCTCACAGGTTTCCGGTCCGGGTTGGAACAATGTCGGAGTGGAAGTCGGCACCGATCCGGCGGGCGTCCTGACAGGTTTGGTTTCCACCGGTGGCCAGGCCGGCACCGTCAATCTGGAGATGCAGTCCGCCTTCAATGCCTCCAATGATCAGGGCACCCAGGCCGCCGCGCTTTTTCCCATCAATGCCACGCGTGACTCCCTGTTTGGAAATACAGAGGACTTCGGCGGGAAGAGCAATGTCCTGCCGCGTTTCAGACTAACCGGATTGAATCCCGCGCTGGTTTACCGCCTGACCTTTTATGCCTCCCGCACCGGAGTCACGGACAACCGGCAAACACTCTACACCGTCGCGGGAGCCGGCACGGTCTCCACCTTGCTGAATGCCTCTGAAAATGTGAACACAGTCGCCATGGCGGACGCCATCGCGCCGGACGCGCAGGGCGGCATCACCGTCAGTCTTTCCGCAGGTCCCGCCAACAATAGCGCGAATCATTTCACCTATCTCGGCGTGTTGAAAATCGACGGCAGCGCGCCGCCTCCCGCCGATACCGCGGCTCCCATTTTGTTGTCAGGGAGCGCGCGGTCCGGAACGGTGCTGGAGCTCACTTTCAATGAACCGCTCGATCCCGCGTTCGCCACGGGCCCGGCCTTTTTCTCCATCAACGGCGGCGCTGTCGCCGTGTCCTCCGCCACCCTGGCCGCAGGCAACCGCACGGTTTCCCTAACGCTCTCCGGACCGGTCAGCGGCGCGGTCAATGTCGGCGTCTCGGGCGTGCGCGATGCCGCCGGCAACCCCATCGCCGCCGGGGCTTCGACGGTGATCAATGTGCCGGTTTTTGAAGCGGCGATGCTGTTGTTCGACTTCGGAGCCGCCGCGACCGCCATGGAAGCGGCGGACGATGCCACCCACACCTGGAACAACATCACCACGGTCGCGACCACCTCCAATGGCTCCGTCCCGACCCTCGTCACGGCCGGAAATCAGCCCACCACCGCCGGGTTCCAGATGCTCAGCCGCTTCAATGGCGCGAACTCCAACGGCACCACGGCCTCCACCGTTTTTCCCCGGGATGCCACCAGCGACTCCATGTTCGGGAACACCGAACTTTTCAACGGTCTCGCCAACACCACGCCGGCGTTCAAGCTCACCGGCCTCGCCGTGGGCCAGGCCTATCATTTTGTTTTCTACGCCTCGCGGACCGGGACCCCGGACAATCGGGAAACACGTTATACCCTGACCGGAGCGACCACCGCAGTCACCCATTTGCAGGTCGCCAACAACATAAACACCGTCGCGGAATCCCCCGCCATCCGTCCGAACGCCGCCGGGGAAATCTCCATCAGCCTGACCCCGGGCGCGAATAACAATAACAGCAACCACTTCACCTACCTCGGCGTTTTGAAGGTCACTCCCGCGCCTCCTCTGGACCTCCTCCCGCCGCAAATCATCAATGGCCGCGTCCATCTCCAGTGGACCGGCACCGGCCAGTTGGAGCACGCCGATTCCCCATCCGGTCCGTGGTCGGCGGTCGTTCCCGCTCCGGTTTCGCCGTGGTCCGAGGATCCCGCTCCCCTCAAACGGCGATTTTACCGCCTCCGCGAAGCCCAACCCTGAGGCTCCGGTCGAGGGCAGGATCGTGGGATTGAGCCCGTCCAAGGCGGGCTATTTGCAGGAATCACGCAAACTCGGTGAGGATAAAGAAGTCCCGTGCAGTCTTGACGCATTGCCGCCGACTCTGTAAAACCGGCGGTATTGCCTTAAATAATCATGAGATTTCCCCACTTCTCCCCCGGGTTCCGCCGTCTGCCCCTCATCCTTGTGCTGTTGTCCTCCCCTTCATGGGCGGGCGTGACGACGCTGGTGCGGCAGGCCGCCTCCAAAAGCGCTTCCGGGAAACTTTTTGACACCATTCCCACGGCGGAGTCCGGAGTCGCCATGGTCCCGAAGATCGCTGGGGATCATCCGCTAAGTTTCCTCTACCATTCGGGATTTGTGGTTGGGGGCATCGCCATTGGGGATTTGAATGGCGACGGCTTGCCGGATCTCGTCATCGGCGGCGCGGCGGGGAGAAATGAGATTTACCGGAATCTGGGCGGTTTCAAATTCGAGAACATCACGGACGCCA
>JAQGPD010000537.1 GCA_028293305.1 Verrucomicrobiales bacterium
CAAAGTCGGCATCAAGGACAACCGCGTCCACGCCGTCGACAGCGCCCTCTCGGAGGAAACCCTCCACTACTCCCGCACCGGAGCCGAGACCATGACCCGGCGCATCGCCGCCTACGCCCAGTCCCTCGGAGCCACCATCCACTACCGTCAGGAAGTCGACCAGGTGGAACTGGAAAACGGCCGCGTCACCGCCGTCACCGCCCGCGACACCGCCACCGGCGTCCTCACCCGCCACGCCTGCGACTACTGCATCAACACCATCCCGCTGCCCCAGCTTGTCAGGAAAATGCACCCCGCGCCCCCCGCGGAAATCCTGGCGTCCTGCGAATACCTCAAATTCAAACCCATCACCATCCACGGCCTCCTCGTGGACAAGCCGAAGTGCATCGACGGATTGTATATCTATTACCGCGAACGCATTTTCCACCGCGTCGGCGAACCGAAAAACGCCGGGCTCATCGTCAATCCCCCAGACCACAGCGTCCTCATCGTCGAAACCACCTGCGACATGGGCGATGAAAAATGGCGCGTCACGGACGCCGTGAAGGAACAGATCATGGCCGACCTCGAAGCCGAAAACATCTGCAACCGCGGTCAGATCAAAGAGTGGCACACCCTCCAGGCCGTCCATGGCTATCCGATATTCAAACTCGGATTCGAACCCCATTTCCAGGCCCTGAAAAGCACCGTCGACGCCATCCCCAACCTCCGCACCGCCGGACGGCAGGGTGCCTTTTGTTACCCCAACATGCACGGCGCCATGCGTCAGGGCGCCACCGCCGCCCAGGCCATCGCCACCCAACTCGCCAAGGACTTCCGCGACACCATGCCCGTCCCCGCCCCCCTCCACACCCGTGAGGAAATCCTGGACTGAAACCCGGGCGCCCCAGCCCCTTCCGCCCGCGCCCCGCGCCCGCAAGTCATGGAATCCCGGTTCGACATTTCCCCACACTTTATTACAATCCCGCACCAACCGATTGGAAAAAACCAGACTCTAGCCACCGTTTTCCCTTAAGCTCCCCAGTCCCCCAGTTTTCCAGTCACCCGGCACCAACATACTCCCCCCATTTTAAATCCTGCCCCTGATTTTTCCAGAGCCGGTAAAGCCTCCCCATTCCGTCATCCCATTTCGCTAACCGGAAAGACCTTTTATCGGATCCGGTCCCGGCGTATTCAAAAGCCGTCACCCCCCCCCACCCTTTACAACCCCCTCCCACAGAATGCACCGCTTCCGTCTTCACCTCCTGCTCCTGCTCGCCTTCCTGCCCGTCCTTCCCTCCTGCGAAACCACCGGCGGCGGCGGCCCGGCTGCCGCGGCACGGAACCAGGCCATCCTCGCCGAACCCCGCGGCGACTTCTGGATCGGCCGCCGTTATTTTGTCGATAAAGTCCGCTTCTGGGGCTACGTCCGCCGCCCCGGCCAGCTTTGGGAAAACAGCCAACTCGTCGTCATGGACGAATCCCGCGTCAAAACCCCCGACCGCCTTCCCGAAATGCCCCTCGATGGCGGCCTCGCGCATGGTTTCGACCACAACTACGAATACCGCCTGACCGGCAACTTCACCGGCCGCAAAGTCTATGATCCCAATGCGGACATGGAACTCCCCGTCTTCGCCCCCGCCAGCTACGAAGTCCAAAACCGCACCCCCGGTTTCCTCTTCAGCCCCACCGACCGCTACAGCCCCAAATACATCCCCGCCCGCGAAGTCCCCCGCACCACCCCCGCCCGCATGTAGTAGAAAGGAGCAAAAAGAAAGGAGCACGGGCCTCCCGGCCCGTGTGTATCAGCCCAGGAAGCTCCGCGCCCCATCGCGCCAACAACAGGGCCAAAAGATCCTGAAAAATAATATAGCCGTAAGGCTGCGGGATATAAGGCCCGGAGGGCCGGAATCTTCATAGCCACCGACATGCGAAAAATGGTCGAGCTCCAAAGGAGCGTCATATTCTTTCCCGGTGAAGCCAGATGTCGCTCCTCCGGAGCTGAAATTTAACGGGTGACTATGGCTATAAAGATTTAACCCCTCCGGGGTCGGACGCTGGCTACGTCATTGTTTAAAATGCTCTAACTGTTTCTGTAAAGATTCAACCCCAGCTGCGTCCTGACGCGGGCCTTGGCAAAATTTAAAAATACGCTAGCCCTTCAGGTGCTTGGCGAAAAAATCCACCGTCCGCTTCTCCGCCAACTTCGCCGCCGCCTCATCATAGCGTGGCGTGGTGTCGTTGTGGAATCCGTGGTTCACTCCCGGATAGATGAAGGCCTCGTATGACTTGTTATTCGCCTTCAACGCCGTTTCATAAGCCGGCCAGCCCGCATTCACCCGCTCGTCTTTTTCAGCATAGTGCAGCAGTAGCGGAGCCTTGATGGCGGGAACATCCTCCGGCTTCGGTTGGCCGCCGTAAAACGGGACGGCGGCTTTGATGAGGTCCGGAAGGCGCACCGCCAGGGTGTTCGCCATGCCGCCGCCATAACAAAAACCGGTGACGCCGATTTTGCCGTCGCAGGTGGGATGTTTTTCCAGCCAAAGCGCCGCCGCGATGAAATCCTCCACCATCTGGGCGGGGTCGCGTTTTTGTTGGAGATCACGCCCGGCTTCATCGGTCCCGGGATACCCGCCCAGAGGGGTCAGGGCATCAGGAGCGAAAGCCAGGAAACCCGCCACGGCGAGCCGGCGGGTGACGTCCTCAATGTAAGGATTCAGCCCGCGGTTTTCATGCACCACGATGATGCCCGGCAAGCGGCCATCCGGCTTGGCGGGCCGGGCCAGGTAGCCGCGCATTTTTCCGGCGCCTTTTGGTGAGGGATACTCCGCGTATTCCGTCTGGATGCGCTCGTCATTCTTCGGAATCTGCTCGGCCCAGGCGTAATTGGGCGCCAGCGATTCCAACAAGGCCGCAGCCGTCAGGCCGCCCACAGCGAACTTCGATGCGCGGTCCATGAACGTGCGGCGGGTGACCTTGCCGTGCACATATTCATCATAAAGATCAAGAAGTTCCTGGTCGAAGTCGGAGGCGTTTTGGCGTTTCATATTGCTGGGAAGAACGTCTCCCTCCGCCGGTTTGTCGCGGAAAATTGTCACACCTCCGAGCCTTTCGAAAACGCCTGACCATGCGAACACCCAAGCTTATCCGATTACCCCGGTAAGCGGAAACTCCACCGCCGGCAGAGGCGGATTTTGGGTGGGATATTGCTAGGCTTTCGTTGGCAGATCATGGATGAAGCGGCGAATGTCCTTTGACAGTTTCTGAGTTTCAATACTCCCAAGAAGGCTGCAGCGGAGAGCACGGAGGCGGGCCGAAACATCCGCGCGTCTTTTCCTCACATGTGGAGGTTCGAGATGATCCGGATGCGACGAAGGGAGTTGAGCGCGTTTCATGGCCTCGCTGAGGATCACGAAATCTGTGTCGTAGCCGACGCTCCAGAATGCGAAGCCATCGCGCAAAGTCAGCGCGTGCATGGCGACAAGTCCGCCGCGGACACCCGTATAGATGTCTTCGGCTGTCTTGCTATCGTCAGCATTCCAAGGGGCAAGGGCTTCGAGAACAGCAGATTTGTGTTCCAAGAGAAGAGCCAGGAGCGTGAGGCAGCAGATTCGGAACATGTTGCCATCCTCGCTATCGACAATGTGCGCGAGGTCCATGCGATCCTGAAGGTCCTGCAAGTCCTGTAGGCAGCGCAGGCCGTAATAAGTTTCGTCCATGATGGACCCGTTGGCATGTTGAAGCAGGTGGCACAGGCTCCAGCAGTTGGACCAACGCGGCATCGGTTCGCCGTTAAAATAGAGCGTCCAAGGGTAATCCAGATCGTGGTCGTGCGCCTCAGGCTCTTGTTCTTCATGATCTTGGTCTGTCATCATGGGACTTGGGCTGTGCGCCAAACGGATGAAGATGAAATCACGCCCGCTGGAGGAGGATTGATTCCAATTTGAAGAAAAATCCGACGATGCATGGAGACTAACAGTCAGGGTGCGGCGGCTGCTTTCTTCGTCGCCTCCCAGGCTCCGCTCGCCAGGGTGTTGCCGGCATCATCCGCCGCGGACCAGGTGCCGGTCATTTTTCCGGCGGGGGATTCCGTGGCGGAGACGGTGATGAGACCGGTGCCGCCATCGCGCTCGAAGTCGATTTCCATAAAAAGTTTGCCGGCATCGAACTTCACGCGGTCGATTTTGTGTTCGCCGCTATCACCTTTCGCGATGGCGGACAATGCCCCGTTTTGTTGTGAGAAGGTCACCGTGCCGGGGCGGTTCGCTCC
>JAQGPD010000311.1 GCA_028293305.1 Verrucomicrobiales bacterium
GAAGCGGCGGACCCCCTCCGCCATGGGGTGACCGGTTCATCCGGGCCTTGATTTCATCCAACAATTCCTGCTCCGGCGTGGGCATGCGGCGGAACCGGCGGCATATTCCCCAGCCGCACGCCCCCACCATCCCCAGGGTCATTCCCAACACCCCGAGAAGCATCCACGCCAG
This sequence comes from Verrucomicrobiales bacterium, assembly GCA_028293305.1. Classification (GTDB taxonomy): domain Bacteria; phylum Verrucomicrobiota; class Verrucomicrobiia; order Verrucomicrobiales; family V1-33; genus CAIZWU01. The sequence goes on from JAQGPD010000311.1 coordinate 173, forward strand.
GGTGTCATTGCCCGCGATTTTTGCCGGATCCACGTTCAGCCGTGCCCCGGGCACAGCCAACTCCGCCCAGCAGCGCAGCGGGATCAAAGCGGCCAGACCCGCCAGGGTGGCGATAGCGGTGCGGTTCGGTTTCACGATGAAAATGGAATGGCGGTTCCTACATTCCGAAGCACGGAACGCACCAAACGCCAAGCAAGCAGTTTTTAACCCGGAGTGCCCCGCGGCGCTCCATTCCTCCTGCGAAAACTACGTCAGGGCCGGAGCTGAAGACGCAGAAAATGACGCGTGCTTCCTTCCGGTAAATCGAACGACCACCGCATCCTGAAAATCCCGCCCGGCATATTTCCTATCATTTCCTCCAGGTTCGCCGGAGCCGTCCTCCAATCCTCCAAATCCCCGGAAAGCTGCCCCTCCAGTCCCGAAAACGAAGCCCTCGGATCCAGCGGGAATTCCATGAAAAGCCGCCCGCCCGGCTGCCCCGGCAGCACGGTCGACGCCACGCCCCCGCTCCATCCTGACACATCGGATGCGGCCCGGTTTGTCCCACCCAGGAATTCCATGAAGTTCAATACACCGTCCCCGTCATCGTCCGCCCCGGCCTCACCCGCTCCGCCGGCGGCGGCCCACATGGCGTAGTTGACCAGGACCGTCACCCGTGCCGGCAGGCTGACCGCCACCACCGCGCCATCTTTGGCCTGACAAGTGTAGACCGCATCGCTTCCCAGCGCCAAAGGCCCTAGGTTCAAGGCCTCCTGGCTGGCCCCGGGAACCGCCAATCCATCGCGGAACCATTGCAAAGTTCCGGAGGTCGCGCGCACCTTCAATGTCAGCCCGGCCCCCAGCGGCAGGGCCACATCCTGCGGATGAATAACAAATACCGGCCCGCCGCCGGATGCCCGGTTGGCCAGCCCCGGAGTCGGAGCCAGCGCCGACGCGGAAACCGCCGCTCCATCCGGCAAGCGCCCCTGCGCGGCGGCGGCGGCGGCATTTCCAAAACCCACCTCATCCACCAGAACAGCCCCGGAATTCCCGGCTCCCAACCGCAGGGAATCCCCGCTTCCTGACAAAGCGAAGGGGATGACCGCCGGATCCCCGGCGCTTCCCATGCGGAACCAAACCTGCCCGCCGGGCGCGATGAAACTGTTGGCGGGAATCCGCCATTGGCGCAGTCCCGCATCGCTGGGATCATCCGTCAGCCAAATCCCACCGATCGCCGACGCCGCCGTTCCCGGATTGTGCAGCTCCACAAAATCGGCGTTCAATAACAAACCCGGCTCGGCCAGCCACTCATTGATTTTGACCGCCGCGTTTGTCAGGGCCAGGACCGGCGTGTTCGCCGCCCCGCGTGTGTTCGCCTGGGCCAATGCCCAAGCCGATTCCCCGGTCCGGATCAAACTCACACCCGGAATCTGCCAACCGAACGTCACCCGGTCCACCATGCGGCCGGTCGGATCCGCCAACTCGACCACGCCCAACCTGGCTTCATCCGACGACAGATCCATTCCGCAATTCAAATGAGCCGATGCCGCGATCGACCGCCCGGACATAGGGTCCGCCCAAACCGCCAACACCGCCCCGGCGGCAAGGGTCGTTCCCGCCGGAAATGCCCATCGATCCGTCCCCCGGCCCAGGCTCCATCCTGACAAGTCGACGCCGGAAGCCGTGGGATTTTTCACCTCGATCCATCCCGTCCTCGTCGCCCATGGCGTGTTGGGTCCGGTTGGATTGATAGCCAAAATCTCATTCAACCGCGGCCCCGGCGGCAGGGATGTGAAGTTGGGCAGGCCCGGACTTGGATACGCCAGAACGGCCACCGGACCGGATCCGTCAGGCATCCGGCCCTGACTGATTTCCGGGGATTGCGGGCCATACGTCAGGGTATCGGTTTCCATGCCGCCAAGGTCCAACAATTTCAGGACCGCGCCTTCCGCCGGAAGATTGAATGGCAGCAGGGCGGAGGTCGAACCGCGCTCCGCCGGCAACACCAGAAACCCTCCCGCCGCGATGGCGCAGGGACGGGAAACCCGCCCCGCCTGACCCGCCGCGCCCACAAAAAGGGAGCCTGCGCTGAAGGGCAGCGCACTATCCGTATTCACCAATTCCAGCCAATCCGATTCACCCGCCGGCGGGTCGGCCAGCCATTCGTTGAGGCGGATTTTGCTGACGGCCGCCACCGCCGCGGGCACCGCCGCCCCACCCGGACTTGGCAGGGTCAGCACCCAATCCACCCCGCTCCGACTGAATGAATATCCGGGAATTTGCGGCCCGTATTCCACCCGCCCCGCCAATTGCAGGACAGGATCCACCAACTGGATTTCGCCGCCGGCATCACCCAGCGGCGCGGGCAACCGCAGCCCTGGCAGCGCGTCCGCCGTGCACGGCAATAACAAATGCCCGCCCGGTGCCAGGACGGTGCCCGCAGGCAGCAGGACCGCGCCCGCTCCCTCATGCCGGACACTCCATCCGCCGGCGTCGAGGGCGATGGATCCCGCATTTCTCAACTCAATGAAATCCAGTCCGCCCCCCTGCCCTCCATGATTCGCGAGGAACTCGCTGATGACCAGCCGTGCCGCGGGAGCCGCCTGATTCGCCGAGCCCGGAGTGCCTTTCACCGCCACCGAGGCCCGCCAGTTCAGAGGATCGTCCGACGGCCCGCTTTGCTCGATTTTTTCCAAAGAGTATCCTGACCCATCCGCCGCCGTCGGCCACATTCCGGAATCCCTGTAGGACACGGAATCCACCACCATCCCGCGCGCATCCAGCAGCCGGACGGTCTCCCCTCCATTGCTGAGCGAGTCCTTGTAATAACCAATCACCGAAACCCCGGGATATTGTGAGGAGAAGATCACCGGATTGTCATTCGAGGCCACCACCAGCCGTGCCCCGGGCGCGAGGATTGTCCCCAGGGGAATGATGAACCTGACACCTTCCATCGACCACAGGCCCACATCCACGGACGAGGAACCGATGTTCCGGATTTCCAAAAACTCGGCCGCGCTTCCTCCCAGGGAACCCTTGGCGTTGTAATGGATTTCAGTGATCCTGACATCCGGCACCGGACCCGCGACCGTTAGGACCGCCTCGTTCATCGCGCTCCACGCCGTGCCATTCAAGACCCTCGCCTTCACCGTCACCGTCCCATTGATAACAATCGGCACGCTGTAAGCCGCCGCTCCCGGGGTCAGCTCTCCGGACGTGGTGTAGGCGACTCTGGGGTCGTTGCCATCGAGGGTGTAATATACTGTGCCCCCATTGACCGTCCCGGAAGGAAGCGGCAGCGGCTGTTGCATTTTCAAACGGAAGCCCGCGGGCACGGTCCGCGATCCCGCCAGGGAGTCGTCATCCGCGTTCCGGAACTGCGGGGCATTCAAAGCCGGATAGAGCCCGGCGGTGCGGAGCTGCGCCAGCACCGTGGCGGTCCTGGCAGGAAAATAGGCTGTCTTGAGCCGGTTGATTTCAGACAGCCAATTGTTGCTATTGGTGGTGTTGGAGCGCAGCACATTGTTCTCGAACCATTTCCCGTTCCACGTGTAAACCTCGGTGTAAGGCCCGGCGGACCGCTGATGGACTTTGTAACGGTAGTCGCCCCAGCGCGCGGACTCCAGGCACATGGCGTCGGCATTCACGATGGAGGTCCATCGGTCAAGCCGAGCGCTGTTGGCGGCCGGCTGCAGCGCTCCGTCAGGCGCGACCATGTGCCGGTGCGCCCGGTCGGCGAACAGCAATTTGTATTCAGCGTTTCCGACCACCCGGGGATGGATGGCCGTGGGCGGATACAGCGCGCCGGTCACACGGTTCACGGAGGGCGACCATAGCAAATTTTCCTGATCCCACGGCAGATATTTGAAAGTTCCGTTTTTCGGCCGGATGGCATACCAATTTTTGTTATAATCCGCCTGCGTCCCCCAGTCCTCATGCCCGGTGAAATAGTGATGCAGCATATAGTCAATAAACCACGGCACATCCAAATGCTGTTTCAGCTGCTCCAACTGCGCATTGGTGAAGGTGGTGCCCGGCACGGCGGGAACGGTGTTGTAAGTCGCTCCGGTCCAACCAAGCAGCGATTTCATCGCATAATAGACCGTCCACGTTCCCGACTTCAGGACACCCTGGTCGATGACATCGAAACCCGCCTCCGTGCCGCCGAAATAGTTGGCCCCGAAATCCGCCGTCTCGTCCTCCGTCAGTTCGTAATTCCCCCAATAGATTCCGTTGATGAAAAGATTGGCGAACCGCGCGTGCCCCGCCACGCGCCCCATGTCGCGGAAGGTGTCCTTGGCCCAGGCATCGCGCACCCGGATGCCTTTCGGCCGCTGCGTGGCGCCGTCGCCATGGATCCAACTGGAGTTGTAGTCGCCCCGCAGCACCAGCTTGTCCCACTCCCGCGCAGGGGAATCCGGAAACAGCGCGGCCTGCAATTCCCCGGCTCCATAACGCCCCTTGAATTTGATAGTGAATCCATGCTTCGGACTGTTCGCGGGCGAGCGGCTGGCATTGCCATGAAGGTCGATGCCGCAATCCACGTGGAATCCGCTGCCTCCTTCCGGCAGGAGCAATTCCATGGAGCAGGCTTTGGTCAGGTCGGGTTTTGTGCCGTCCGTGCCTTTGGGATAGATGCCATTGGCTCCAAACATGTCGTCGGTTTTCAATACCACGGAAAGGATCGGCAGGTTTTTCAAACCCGCGAGCATCCGCTCGGCATTGGTTTTTCCATTCACGGCATCCACCGCGCCATTGTCCGCATAACGCGTCGGATCGGCATGGATCTTGGAGTCGACTCCATAATCCGCTGGAATCTGGTCGGCGGTCAAATTGGTGATCTGTCCCGGAAAACCGACTCCAGTCTGAGTTCCCCAATGGATGGGAAACGCGGTGTCGCCCACGAGGGGCACCGGCGGATTTGTGTTATCCGTCGTCAGCGCCGGATTGTCATAGGGCGGACTGGCCTGCGTGAAAACAGAGGCCGGAAAAACATAACTGTGAGTGACCGTGCTGCTGGGCACGAGGCCGGTCCGGAAGGCCGCGCACCGCAGGAGCGTGGTCGTGGTGATGGCCAGCGGGGCGGTGTAGGCGGGACTGGTGGCGGAGGGGACCGTGCCGTTCAGGGTATAACGGATCGTGGCCGCCGGGTCCGGAGATGTCAGGACGAGGGAAAAAGGATTGCTGAAAATGCCGCGCTTCACACTCACCTCGGGCTCCGCCGCCAAAGCGGTGAGGCTGCTCGCGGGGTTGGCCGTCCCGGTGGGCACGGCGGGAAGCACGGACGGCACGGGAGCGTTGGAGGTCGGGAGGGAGTAGGCCGGCTGGGTGACGGATGCGGGGGAAAAATAACGCGCGGCATTGTCCCCGGCCTGGGAGCCATAACTGAAATCGTGGCGCTGCGGCGGGTAGGCGTTGAAGGCGGACGCCGGGACGCCGGAGGGAGCATCCGGGGGAAACAGGGCCAGGGTGCCGCCGGAGGGATTCAGCCCGAAATTGGTGTGAAGGTGCTTCACGGCATCGGCCGCGGCGGGCTTGCGGTCCTTGCCGGAAGTCCAGACCACCAGTCGCGCGCCCGCCGCCAGAATGCGTGAGGGAAAAACCCACCGCCGGGGCTCCGACGCATCATCCGTCAGGGACCAACCCAGCAAATCCACGGGGGCGGCGCCGGCATTGGCCAGCTCCACAAAGCCTGACAAGTCGTGGTTTTCATCGCGGATGCCATTGATATTGGCAGTGGTGACGCCGCCGTTCAAAGCCAGAAATTCAGTCAGGATCACGCTGCCGGCCGATGCCGCGCGGGTGACGGTCCAAGGGGTTCCGGCAAACGCATTGCCGGCGGCATCCAGGATCCCGGGACTGGCGGACCATGTTAGATTCACCGTGCCCACCGGCGGCGCGGGCATGGAGAAAAGCCAGGGTCCGGCCCCGGATCCCACGACGGCATTGCAGGGCGCGCCATTCACCAGCAGATCCCCGGCATCCACGCCCTGGACTTCCTCGCTGAAGGTCACCGAGACCTGAGTCAGTCCGCCCACGGTGCTTCCGGGGATGGGAAAAACCGCCGGCATTTCCTGACCGGACACCGAGGTGCGGAGGCGGCCCAGCGTCGGCGGCGCCGTATCCGCCAGCAAATACGTCCAACCCCCGACCGGCACAAAAGCTCCGGTGCCCAGGCCGGCGATGCCGTGGTCCGGCCCCCAACCTGCAGCCACGGTGCCGGCGGCGGGCTCCGTGAATGTGAAAATGTAAGGACCCGCCCCGGCGCCTGTCAGGCCCGACGCCGGAGCGCCGCCGATTTCCAGGTCGTCCGCCTCCACGCCGCTGACGCTCTCATTGAATGTCACCGAGATGGAGGTCAGCCCCGCCAAACTACTCCCGGCTGCGGGAGTCAGGGCGGAAACGACCGGCGCGCCATGGCCCTGGCCTGCCAGAATGAGACCTGCGCCGAACCCCAGAAGGGCGGAAAATTTTAGGGGAAATAACATGGGAATATTGGGACGGAAAGAATTTTTCAGCCTGATATGCACGGATGAACAGCTCTCCATATCAGGTCACGGGGGCCGGGCAATCTTTTACTGTCGATGGGGAGTATTTTCCGCCTTTAAAAACCATCGGAAAATATGTCAGGGATGCCGTTCCCACCAATCCAACAATTGTTGCCGCGCACGGTAAAGCCGGCCCTCCAGCGCGCGGACGGAACATTTCAACACCTCCGCCGCTTCCTGATAGGACAGCGATTCCACCCCGCATAGAATCAGCACCGCCCGCGCGGACTCCGGCAGCGCCAACAATCCCCGCTGAAGCTTTTCCATGTCCCCCTGACGGCTGGCCGCAAGGTCCGGACTGGCCATGGGACAGGCCGGCGCGGTCCCCAGTTCGTCCAACGGGATGGTCGCCCGCTTCTGCCTGGCACCGCGGGACCGGGCGCGGTCCCGGCATTGATTCAGCGCGATTTGATAGAGCCACGTCCCCAGCCGGCCCCGCGCCTGCCACGCCGGCAGGGCCTGCCAGGCTTTCAGAAAAGTATCCTGACAAGCCTCGCCGGCGTCATCCTCACACCCCAGCCATTGCAGGCAAAGGCGGTGAATCATGCCCCGGTGCGACTCCACCAGCAGTCGGAATGCGGCGGTGTCGCCCGCCTGGGCGCGCTGCACCAGACGCAGCTCCCGGGTCACGGCGGCGGCATCGGCGGACTCGACGGCCGCCCGCACGGCGAGGTCGGGAAGGATCGCGCCGTTAGGATCAATTGCCGGGTTGGAGGAGAATGCTGTCATGGGTCCAGTCGGCCAATTTTTTAGCCTGGTCGGGGCTGAGGTGTTTTTTCATTTCCAGAAAATGGCGGAGGGTCAGCTCCTGAAGCTCGCCCTGCGCCGTGTTGAGACGGCTTTGTTTTTCCAGGATTCTGGTGGCATCCTCGCCATCGCGGATGCCCACCGCCAATTCATTTCCCAGCTGACGGATGTGTTGGCGAAGGGCCACGCGCTCGCGCTCGAAAGTCGTTTCCAGCGGATCCATGAGCGCGTGCTGCTCCGCTGTCAGGGCCAGATGCGCGTGCATCCAGTCATGGAGGGAATTCTCCGCCGTGTTTTTTCCATCGACCTCTCCCGCGGCCGACTTGTCAGGACGCGGCACGCGGCTGGTCACCGCATAGGCGGTCAGCGCGGCGGCGGCCACGGTGGCCAGCAGCCATAACACAATATTTCCGCGCGGGCTCATGGGGTGGATGGAGCGGGGAACGATTCCGCCTGGCCGGATTGAAAAAGTGTCAGGGGCGGTGGACGGGTTTCGCTTTTTTCCGACCCTCGCCCCGCCCAGGCAATGAGCGCCGCAGTCACCAGCGCCAACATTCCCGCAACGGCCACAACCTTCCGGCCCGGAGTGCTGCCGGGCACTACAAACCGCACCGCGGAAAGCCGCGCGAGAATGCCCTCGGAAAAATCCCCCGCGCCATCCGGCACGCGTTTTTCCAACGCGGGAGGCAGTCTCCGCATCAATGAATCAAGCTCACGGTCGGTCATGATAGTGGCATGGTTGGGAGCGGGGAATGAGTGGAATGTCCCGTCTCAGGGTGAAAAGGGCGATGCAAGCTGCGACCGGAAAGGGTGGCCATGAGGGGCGGGGGGGAACGACATGGAGGGGTGGCGGGAATGATGACGAAGAACTCCCGGATTCGGATGTAAATGGCGGAAAGCCGGGGCGGAGTGGCAGTTTGCCGTGGGTCCCGGTCGGGCTCAAAGGATAAACCGGGACATTTCCGCCGCATTTCAGGGTCCAGCAATTCCATTTTCAAGCCCTTGAACGCCACCATCCTGACAAAACCCGGCAGGGAATCCCCGTGTGATTTTCCTGGCGGGCACTGTTTCTGCTGATATGGAGCGCCCATGCCATCCTCCTCTTCTTCCCTGCGGGAACACGGATTCCGTCTGCTCAATGCCGAACTCACCTTTCTAATGGAAGCCTTCGCTTCCGTGCTGCGCCGCATGGGCGAACCCGATCTCGCGGAGCAGCTCCCATGGCTGGGGCATCCCCCGCAGGCCGCCGCCACCTCCAGCCGCTCGTTGGGCCAGGCGTATTCCATCGCTTTCCAGCTGCTCAATGTCGTGGAGGAACGCGTGGCCTCACAAGTCCGCCGGCTCCGCGAAAAACAGGAGGGAGCCCCCGCCGAGCAGGGCCTCTGGCCGGACAATCTCCGCCAACTGGCCAAGCTCGGCCTGCCCGAGTCCGACCTCCTCGCCGTGCTCCGCGATGTCCAGGTGGAACCCGTCCTAACCGCCCACCCGACCGAAGCCAAACGCGAAACCGTGCGCGAGTTGCATGGCGAAATCTACGACCTCATGAACCGTCATGAGAATCCCGCCTACACGCCCCGCGAGCAGGCGCGTCTGAAAAGCCAGCTCGAGACCCACCTCGAAAACCTTTGGCGCACCGGCGAGATCCACGTCACCCGGCCCACCATCGAGGCCGAGCTGCAAAACACCCTGCACTACCTCCGCGAAGTTTTCCCCGCCGCCCTGACCCGAGCCCACCTGCACCTCCGCGAGTCCTGGATCAGCGCCGGACTGGACCCCGCCGGAGTGGACAATCTTCCCCCGCTCATCCGCTTCGGAACCTGGATCGGCGGCGACCGCGATGGCCACCCCTTCGTCACCGCCGAGGTCACGGAACGCTCCCTTTCCGCTCTCCGGAGCAATGCCCTGCGCGTCCACCGCCGGTCGTTGGAAGCGCTCGCCTATCACTCCCCTATCAGTTCTCTTTTCCGTGCAACCCCTCCAGCCCTGACTGAACTTGTGTTCCGTCTTAGCATGGAGTTGGCGTCCACTCCCGGAGTCGATCCCGAATACATCAAAGCCCGCAACTTGGAGGAACCCTGGCGCGAGGCCGCCTATCTGATGCGCGCCAAAGTGGTGCTCGCCTCCGAGGACCATCCCGCCGGCTACCGCACCCCGGCGGAGTTGGACGCGGATTTGGTTATTTTCAAAGAGAGCCTGGAATCCGTCGGTGCCTCCGCGCTCGCCGTTGAGCAGGTCGTTCCCTTCCGTCGCCGGGCCGAGGCTTTCGGCTTCCACTCCGCCACCCTGGACATCCGTCAAAACTCCGCCTTCCACGAGGCCGCCCTCCAACAACTCATGGACGCCGCCGGTCTCCTGGACGGCAAGTCCCTCAGCGCCATGCCCTTGCCGGAAAAGCGCGCCCTTCTGGAAAAAGAACTCCTCTCCCCCCGCCCCTTCCTCAGCCCCGGCATCTCCGCCGGCGCGGAGGCGGACACCGTGCTCGCCTGCCATCGCGTCCTCGCCACCCACCGCGCCCGCTTCGGCAATGCCGGCCTGGGCACGCTCATCGTCAGCATGACGCGGAATGTGGAGGACCTCCTCACCGTCTACCTCCTCGCCCGCGAGGCCGGACTGATGGAGTGGACCCCCGAAGGCCTCCGCTGCCCGCTGCCGGTCGCGCCACTCTTCGAAACCATGGGCGACCTCGAGGCCGGACCCGGCATTTCGGACGCCTTCCTATCCCACCCTATCACCAAGCGCAGCCTCTGTCCTAACAAACCCACTTTCCAAATGATGGTTGGTTATTCCGACAGCAATAAGGACTGCGGTATTCTTGCCAGCCAATGGGCCCTCCACCGCGCCCAGACGGAACTCGCCGCCACCTGCGCGAAGCATGGCGTGCGCCCCGTCTTTTTCCACGGCCGCGGCGGCACCGTCGGACGCGGTGCCGGCCCCACGCATTGGTTCATGGAGGCCCTGCCCCAGGGCTCCCTCAGCGGCTACCTCCGCATGACGGAACAAGGCGAAACCATCGCCCAGAAATACGCCCATCTTGGCTCCGCCGTTTACAACATCGAGCTGCTCATGGCCTCCGCCGCCTCCGCCACCGCGCGCCACCGCCACGGCCGCCGCGAGGCCGAAGCCATCCATCCAATCATGGAAAAACTCGCCCCCTGGAGCCGCGATGCCTACCGCGCGCTCCTCCAGGAACCGGACTTCATGGCCTTCTACCGCACCGCCACGCCCATCGATGCTCTCGAGCACAGCCGCATCGGCTCCCGCCCCGCGCGCCGCACCGGCCAGGCCACGCTGGACGACCTACGCGCCATCCCCTGGGTCTTTTCCTGGACCCAATCCCGCTTCTACCTGCCCGGCTGGTTCGGCGCCGGTTCCGCCTTGGAAAAACTCAAAACCGAGGACCCGACCGGATTCGCCGCCCTCGGAGCCGCCCTGAAGGAATCCGCCTTCCTCCGCTACGTCCTCACCAATATCGAAAGCTCCCTCGTCAGCGCCAACACCGCCCTCATGGAGGACTACGCCGCCCTCGTCCCTGACAAGGAAATCCGCGACCGCTTCATGGGCATCATCCTGGCCGAGCACACCCGCACCCGCACCCTCCTCGAGGAACTTTTCAACGGCCCCTTCGCCGCCCGCCGCCCCCGCCTCGCCTACACCCTCGACATCCGCGAGGAACCCCTCCGCGTCCTCCACGCCCAGCAAATCGCCATCCTCAAAATCTGGCGCGCCCACGTCACCGCCCAGGAAACCGAAGCCAGCGAAGCCCTCCTCCCCGACCTCCTCCTAAGCATCAACGCCCTCGCCTCCGGCCTCCGCACCACCGGCTGAGCCTACTCTGCCGGTGGTCGTGAATGCGACACGGATCCAACCGCCCCGGTTAGGCAAAGCAAGCATGGCGGACCGGGGAGAACAGGCGTCCCGCCTGTCCCGCACGGCTTCCCGCCGGGTGCCGGAGCATCGGCTTTCCCGGAGCATCGGTTTTTTTCAAGCAATCGGATATCGCAAAGGAACGGTTTTTCGCGTTGGCGGAGATGGGGCTCCAGCTCGGCTGACCGTGCTGACCGTGCTGACCGTGCTGCACGTGCTGCCCGTGCTGCCCGTGCTTTTGCCGGGGCTCGGCGGATGCTCCGGCACCGGGTGGGACACCCGGCGGGACAGGCGGGACGCCTGTTCTCCCCGTTCTGGGGGCGGTTGCCTTTCCTGGGAACACCGCTTCATTCCACGCTCCATCCGGATTTACTTTCTCGACCGTCCTGCCGGTTTGTTCCCGTCCTTCCACGATTTCTCCCCTACCCCGCATGATTCTTCAACTCGGTTCACGTATCGCTGGCACGGTTGATCCCCGTTTGCTGGCCACCATGGCTTGGAACTTTGGCTTCAAGGGCGCCCGGTCGGTAATGCTTTTCAAGGAGCGGCTGAAACGCGGGATCGTGTTCCCGCCGTTTCTTTATCTGAGCATCATCAACAGCTGTAATCTGCGCTGCCAGGGCTGTTGGGTGGATGTGGATTCGCCCAGGAATATGATCGAGCTTGATGAGCTGAACCGGCTGGTGAATGACGCGCGGGCGCATGGGAACAGCTTCTTCGGGGTGCTGGGCGGCGAGCCTTTTTTGCATCCGGGATTATTTGATTTCCTGGCGCAGCATCCGGATTGTTATTTCCAGATCTTCACGAATGGCCAGATGATCACGGAAAAGGTGGCCAAAAAACTGCGGCAGCTGGGCAACTGCACGCCTTTGGTCAGCATCGAGGGCACCGGCGAGGTCAGCGACCTGCGGCGCGGTAGCAAGGACGTGCTGAACCGCACCCTCCGCGGGCTGCGGAATTGTTTGGATCAAAAACTCCTGACAGGCGTGGCCACGAGCCTCTGCCAAACCAATATTGATGACCTCCTCACTGAAAAGTGGCTGCACCGTCTGATCGACTGGGGCGTGCACTACACGTGGTATCACACCTACCGGCCCGTCGGTCCGAAGATCGCGCCGGAGCTGGCGCTGCGTCCGGATCAGTTGGTGAAGGTCCGTAAATTCGTGGTCGAGCAGCGGGCCAAAACCCCTATCGCCATCGTGGATGCCTACTATGATGACAAAGGCCAGGCGCTTTGCCCGATGGCCACTGGAATCAGTCACCACATCAGTCCGCGCGGGCATGTGGAGCCCTGCCCTATCATCCAGTTCGCCAAGGAAAACGTGCATGACTCGCGCGGCATTTACGACGTGCTGACGGGATCGGCTTTCCTCAAGGAATTCCGTGAGGTCAGCGCTCAAAACACCCGCGGCTGCATCGTGATGGAACGGCCGGATCTCGTGAAAAAACTCGCGGAGAAACACGGCGCGGCGGACACCACCATGCGCCGGACGGCGATGGCGGAATTGGAGAGTATGGTGCCGCGGCTCAGCCAACATGTCCCGCACCAGGAGATCCCGGAAAAACACTGGATGTATCGCTTGGCGAAGAAATACTTCTTTAACGATTTCGGGGTCTACGACGCCAAAAAGTAGTTATCGGATTTGGGCTTGGGTTCGCCGGGGCTTTGAGAACAAGGCCGGGACGGGCCTTGCTACGGTTTAGTTATTGGATCCGGGTTCGCCGGGGCTTTGAGAACAAGGCCGGGACGGGCCTTGCCACGGTTGGCTATTGTGCGTCGTCCACGCGTTCGTCGCGTTGGTAGATGGGGAGTTGGCGGGCGGGCACGGTGAAGGCCAGGATCATCATGGTGGTGCCATAAACCCTGCCATAACGTTCGCCCAGCCAGGAGCCGTCCTCATTCTGGTCCTCAAGGTAGTGGGGATACATCCAATCCGCATACCGCTGCCAAAATTTTCCACCCAGCTGGAACATGCCCTGGGCGTTGTAGTAGTTGCCGTAAAACTCGAACTCCGCGCGCGGCAATGTTTCGTGATTGTTCAGGATCCATTCGCCCGCCAACAGATTTTCCGGCGTGGCATGGCGGCCGCACAGCTCCAGGCATAACAGGCCCGCGCCGGTGAGCGTCTCCTTGTGCTGGTATTGGTCCATATAACCAAAATGGCCGATCTTCCGCTCCATGCGGCCCAGGGTGTAATCCACGGCATCCGTGATGGCCTGCTGGGGGACCGGAGCGCCGTTCAGCCGGGCGGAACGCAGGGCCATGAGCGCCCAGCCGCTGCAGGAAAGGTCGCTGTCCTTGCTGTCGGGTTGATAGCGCCAGCCTCCTTTGTTGTCAGGCGATTTTGTGCAGGCCTGGGCACGGAGGATGACCTGCAGGGCTTTCCCCAATGCGGGCTCGATGCGTTTTTGCCGCTCCTTGTCCACCATTCCTGACACCTCGCTGAGGAACAGCGTGCTGATGTTATGGGAATACATCGGGCCATTGCCGTGATCCCCGCAATCAATCAATCCATCGGGCTTGGTGTGATTCAGCGCATAATCAATCCGGCGGTTGATGGCTTCGCCGTATCGTCCCTGCCCTGGCGCAAAGCCCTTGGCCAGAAAGCTCATGCCTACCAGGGATGAAATCCCGGTGCTGCGGCCAAAGCTTTCCGGATAGCTGCCGTCCGGCTGCTCGACGCCCAGCAAATATTCAAAACCCCGGTCCACGGCCTTCCCGGCGCGTTCCTCGTATTTTTGGAAAACGCCCCCGCCATCCTGGGCCCGGGCCGGAAGCGTCAGGACGGATCGCGTCAGACCGGTTAGGACCACAATGGTCAGGGCTTTGTAAAAACGGGAAAGTCGCGGAATTCGGAACATAAGGACGGGTTCGGGAAATCGGTTATTCATTTGGCGATGCCTCCCTTGGAAATAGCGCCGAAATAGGCTTTCACCAGGTCCCGGTATTCCGCCGGAATCTCTGTGCTGCTGGCTCCATCGACGCCCTGCAGGGAGCTGCGGAGTTTCACCCAATCGCTTTCGGAGAGTCCCAGTTTCGCGAGCTCCGCCGGGATGGCTCCATTGGCGGTGTCCATTTGCAGCCCGGCCTTGCCGTCCTTTCCGTTACCGCCGGCGGGGTCGGGTTGGCCGCGTTGGGACTTTCCTTCGCCTTTGGATTGAGCGGTGGAGGGCTTGGATGACTTGGCGCTGGAAGGGATGCTCATGGATTCCATGGCGGTGTTGGCGGCCATGGCCAGTTGGTCGGCGGCGGCTTGCGCGGCTTGCGCGCCCTGCTGCATGGAGGGAGATTTCCCCTGCTCGTTCTGCGACTTCGCCGCTTGGTCCACGGCGGTGCCGGCCTGTTGCGCGCCCTCGCCGAGGGATTGGTTATGATCGGCGACCATTCCTGCCAGGGCGTTCAATTCCTTGTTGAGCGCGGCCAGCGCGGCGGCGGCCTCCTCCAGGGATTTGGCGCTGTCCCGGGCGGCTTGCTGGCCGGCCATGGCGGGCGGCCCGGCGGGGGACGCCGGGGCGCCGGAGGTGGAGTCCGTGCCATCGGTTTGAGCCAAAGCCGACGCGTCGGGCGCGGAGGGTTGGTTAGGCGTGCCGGGCGGGGAGGACGTGCCGGACGCGGGGAGGGCGTTCGGATTGGAGGACGGCTGGGGAGTCGGTTCTGCCCCTGGAGCAGGCGATTGAGCGGAAGCCACCCCGCTGGAGGAAGCGGCTGGTTCGCCAGGTTTAGGGGCGGCGTCCGTGGAGGCTTGAGCAGCGGTGGCAGGCGGACTGCCGTCGGGCGGCGGGGTGGCGGTGGCCGTGGCCTCCGGAGAACCTGGAGCCGGGACCGGAGCGGTCGCAGCGGTCTGGGCGGTGGGAGTGGCGGTTCCGGATTTGTCAGGGTTGGTGGCATCCGCGGGAGGCGTCTGGGCGGGCGCCGCGGCGGCGGCGGCGAGTTCCTGACTGGATTTGTTGGCTTGCTGCGCGGCATTGCCGAGGTTGGAGCGCGACTCGTGGGCGGCCTCCTGCGTTTCCGTGCTTTGGTCGATTTGTTTGGCGGATCCCTCCTGGAATTGCCGGGCTTGTTCCTCCAGGGCCGCGACCTCGGCCGCCAGGGCTTGTTGGTCCGAGGATTCCCTGGCGCGGCTTTCCGGTGTGGCGGCCTGACTGATTTCGGCGGCGGCGGTGTGTTCCTTTTTAGCCAAGTCCGCGGCGGCAGCGCCAAGTTCCGCGGCACGGGCGGCGGCTTGCTTTAGCGCATCGGCGAAAGCCTGCGGATTGAGGTTCTGGTTTTCCTGCATCAATTGTTTCGCGCGTTCCGCGACGCGGCGTTGTTCCTCCAGCCATTTGCGCTGCTCCTCATCGGTGGGCGCCGGCGGGGCGGCGGCGGTCGGCTGGGATGGGTTGGCGGCCATTTGTTTATTGGGATCCGCATTGGCCTCGCCGGGAGCCTGGTTGTTTTTGTTATTGGCGGCGGCGTTGGGATCGGCATCCGATGGGGGCTGCTGACCGCTGGGGTCGGCCGCCGGAGCCTGCGGATTTTGAGTGGACTGCGACGGGGGCTGGGAGGCGGAGGCGGCTTCGCGGGCGAGTCTTTGTTGTTGTTCCGCGATGTCCGAAAGCTTGGCGACCTGTTGGACGGCTTCCCGGTCCTGGTCCATCTGGCGTTGTTCCGCCTCCAGTTTTTGAATGGCGTTTTCCAACAAATACTTGGAACTTTTCGCCAAATCGGAGCGCGTCTGCTTTTGATCGGTCAGGGGGATTTCCTTCGTGCGGTCCTGCGCGGGCTGCACCATGTCGTTGGAAATATTCTCCAGTTCCGGCGTTTGCCTGGCATAGGCGGTTTCCTTCATGCGCGCCGTGAGTTCCTGCATGAGGGCCTGCGCGGTCTCCATGTGGCGGCTGCCGGCCTCGAGGTCCTTGAGTGTGTTTTCGCTAAGTTTTTCGTCCTCGCGGAGCCGGTCCGGTTTGTCATTCAGGCGGCCTTTGGCGGATTGAAGTTCGCGCTTCACGTCCTCCATTTTTTTCCGCAGCTCGTCGTGCTGGGCTTGGAAATTCTGCTCCACCAGGGGCCGCGTCCATTTGTTGAAGCGGATGACAATCTCCCGGCTGAAGGCCCGCTGCGGCCCCTGCATTTCCGGGGGGACTTTGTCCGCGGCCATGAGCGAGACGCGGATCTCGCCATTGTCAGGCACGAGGATTTTTGACAGATCCAAAAGCGCCGTTCCCCGGAATTCGCCGGGCCCCTCCTCCACGAGTTCTGTCAGGTTTTCGCCGGGAAGGAAATACTCAGGTTTGTCCTGCGGATGGATGCGTATGGCGACCGTGGACAGGCCGATATCCTCCTTTACGGAATACGTTAGCGGAAGCTTTTCCACGGGCCGGAGTTCCAGACGGTCCTCCGCCGGAGTGTCCAGAGTGATGACCGGCGGGAGGTCTTTGAAGGATCGGATAGGCAACTCCACCGGATGATTGAAAATGCCTTGGGCGCCTTCCAGATTCAAGGTCCAGGTGGCATCCAGATCCGGTGTCAGGACCGTGTTCCAGGTGATCGCTGGAGGCGCGGGCGGACTTGTCAGGACGGGCGGGGCCGCGTCCGTGCCCGCGATTTTCACCACGGCTTTTTCCACGGCCCGGTTGAGAGGCGAGTGCAGGGTGACCTTCGTGCCGACGAGCGCCGCGATTTCGCCCGGCGCATTTTCCTGCACGGAATCCTTCAGGCCGGTGTAGGCCGGGTATTGATAGGTGACCTGCCAGGGACCCGCTTCCGGGCGCGGGACGGCGGTGATTTTGAAAGGTGCGCTAACCGCTTTTCCGGCGATCACCCGGGCGGTGAAGGATTGCTTCACGGCTGGAATCCTCAATGAATAACCACTTTCGCCCTCCAGCGTCGGGACAGTGTTGTCAGGAGGCAGGGATTCCACGATGAGGCTGCCGCCTTCCGGGGTCATTTGCAGTTCCACGCGTTCTTTCTTCCCGGTCAGGGCCACTTGGATCGTCAGGGGATCGCCAATGGCCACGATCGACTCCGGCACGATCACGCGCAGCCGGTCCGCCCAGGCGTTTCCGACCTGCGCCGTGGGCACCAGCGCGCGGGCCAGCAGGCGGGGAATCTGGTGGGGCCAAAGCGCGGCGAGAATCGCTAACAAACCAAGCGCGCTGCCCGCGATCCATTTGGCCGGGCGGGTGCGGCGCGGCCCCAGATCCTGCGAGGGGTCCATGCGGCCCACGTCCGCCACGGCGTCCTTGACGACCTCCTCCAACAACTCCCGGGACTCGCGGCCCGCAACGCCATGCCGGTCGCCCAAAAGTTCCACCGCCGTGGAAATGCGTTCCTGCAGCTCCGGATGGCGCGTCTCCACCCAGCGCGCCACGGCGGTCAGGCTGATCCGACGCGTCAGCGGACGCAGCCATTGGGTCCATGCCACCGCCAACGTGAATCCCAGCGCCACCAGCGACAGCGCCACGCGCAAAGGCACGGATTCCAGGGAAAACGCCGCATCCAACCCCGCCACCGCCAACAATCCCGCCACCAAGGCCGCCAGCGTCAGCAGACTGCCCTTCACCCATTGCAGCCGCCGGATCCTGGCAATGACCTCCCGCAACCGGTCAATAATCGGCTGGGGCAATTCCAATATCCGTTCGTCGCTGTTCATGGTTCGAAGCAAGGCACAACACCCGCCCGAAGCATACGGAGAAAAGCATGCGGTTTTCCCCTAAATCGCAGGGGCCCGCCGGGCGACGCGGCTCCCGTTCAAGCGCGTTAAACCAAACCAAATCCCACTTTCGATCCGTCGATCCGCTGATCCGTCGATGCCCTGCCCCACGCTCCGGGAATTCCACATAACATCAAACGCCAGCACAAATGCAAATGCCTGCAAGGTTATGCCTGCCTTGTTCGTTTTGACTTTTCATGCACCTGCCGCGGCGGAAATTGTTATTCCTTCTTGGCGTCGTCACATTGGCCGGCAGCGGCCTGTCGCCTGAAAAACTGGAGGCATCGGGGCCCCAATCAAAAGGTGGGCCGATGAATCCTGACACCATTGAATTGACGCGGAAAATCCGGGATCGGATTTTGGCCAAAGCATCGGAGGAGAACATCGCAGCGGGGTCCATGCAGAAATATGAGGGGGTGATGACCAGGGGCAAGGTTCCGGTGAAATTCGGAATGGTCCCGATCCCCGAAGGTGAATTTTTGATGGGAAGTCCGGCCGCGGAGTTGAAGCGGCATGCGGACGAAGGACCGCAGGTCCGGGTGAAAATCAGCGCTTTTTGGATGGCCGGGACCGAAACGGCATGGGAGCTCTATCATCCTTTCATGGAGACGCCCGAGCCGCGATGGAAGGATGGCAGCAGGAAAGTGCCCCTGACAAATGCCGATCCGGTGGATGCCGTCAGCAGTCCCACCGCGCCCTATACGGATATGTCCTTTGCCATGGGGCACGAGGGCTATCCCGCTATTTGCATGACGCAGCATGCGGCCAATAAGTTTTGTCAGTGGCTCAGTGCGCAGACAGGTCATTATTACCGGCTGCCGACCGAGGCGGAGTGGGAATACGCGGCGCGGGCGGGGACCACCACCGCATGGTCCTTTGGCGATGATGCCTCCAAGCTTGTCGACTATGCCTGGTATTGGGAAAACAGTGATGCCGCGTTGCAACCCGTGGGCCGCAAGAAACCGAATCCCTGGGGCCTCCATGACATGCATGGCAATGCGGCGGAATGGGTGCTGGATCAATACGCTCCGGATTTTTATGCATCCCTAACTCAATTCCCCCCCGGAAGATCCGTTATCGATCCTTTCAATAAACCCGTCACTCCGCACCCCCGGGTGGTGAGGGGCGGCTCCTGGGATGATGACGCCGACCACCTGCGGAGCGCGCGTCGTCGTGACTCGCAGACAAGCTGGCAAATGATGGAACCGCAACTGCCCAAAAGCCGGTGGTTTCTGACCTCCGCCCAGTTTTTGGGGTTCAGAATCGTCAGGCCGTTTAAAATTCCGAGCTTGGAGGAAATGCACGATGCGTGGAATCCGGGAGTGGTCACGGGAGTGGTTCCCGGAAAATAAACCAGCCCCGCAGCTGTTGGATTTGCGCCGTGATCAGGAGGCCACTGGAGAGCCCGCGCGGACACGGCTACCGGTATCCCACTGGCGTCCAGGGAGTTACGGGGGAATTTTCAATATCGCAAAAAAGCCTTGCCCTGACGGGGGCAAGGCAGGTATGATTTTACAGTAATTATGGTGCTTATTTGATTAGCCTAAGGATCCGTAGCACCTTGTGCCCGACTTTTTATGAAGCCCCACTTCCCGAACTTTCGTCAACGTCCCCGCGCGGTTCTGACCGGTGTCACGGCGTTGGCCTGCCTGCTTTTCCCGTCATGGTTGCACGCTCACGGCGGTTCCTCCCATCCCAATCTGCTGGGAGTGGACCAAAATCACAATCAACTCAGCGATTTATTTGAAAAGCTTTACCCGGGATTGACCGGTCCGGACGACGATGCGGACCAGGACGGGCAGTCGAACCGACAGGAAAACGCCGCCGCCACGGATCCTTTGAACCCCGCTTCCCGGCTCGATTTTTCGCAGGTGAACATGGAAATAGCGGGCATCAGCACGGATTGGGCGACGCAGGCCGGAAAGGAATATCAAATCCAGACTGCCGAGAGCCTGGCAGGTCCATGGGTCAATGAAGGCCCGGCCACCGTCGGGGACGGCACGCCGCTGCAATGCCTTTGCCCGCGCACGGGACCGGTTCAGTTTCTGCGGCTGCAGGTGCGGGATATCGACTCGGATGCCGACGGCGTGACGGACTGGGAGGAGCGGAAAGCCGGGACGGATCCTCTGCTAGCGGACACGGACGGGGACGGGCGCAGGGACTTGGAACGCATTGTGGCTCAACTGAGTCTGCAAAACCGGATCAATGTCGCCGCCACCACCGCCAAGGCAACCGAGGCGGGGGCGAATGCCGCGGTTTTCCATTTCATCCGCACCGGAAATCTGGACCCGGTCACCGTCAACTACGCGCTGGGCGGCACCGCGACGCCGGGGGTGGATTTCACCCCGCTGTCGGGCATCGTGTTTTTACCCATGGGCGCTACGACCGCCACGGTCACGGTCACACCCATCGCCGACGGCCAGGCGGAACCCACGGAAACTTTGATATTGTCAGTCGCGCCGGGCAGCAATTACACCGCCGGCGGCATCGCGTCGGCCACCGCCACCTTCGATGATTCACGCGCCGGATTGATAGGCCGCTATTTCAATACCCAGGAGTCCACCTACCCCGCTTTTCCAGCCACCAACGCGAATTTCGACCCCGCCCAACTCAAACTCACGCGGGTGGACGGCCCCATCGATTTCAACTGGGGCGCCGGCCCGCCCGCCGGCACGGGCCTGACAGAACCGGACGACTGGTCGATCCGCTGGCTCGGGCAACTGGTTCCTCCGGTCACGGGAAATTACACCTTCCACCTGGTCGCGGACCGCGGCGGTGTGTTGGCGATCAACGGCACCACGCGCATCAATCAGTGGGCGACCACCGCCGCCACCGAACACAATTCCCCCACCATCGCCCTGACCGCCGGCGTGCCGGTGGACCTCCGCCTGGACCATCGGGAAAGCGGCACCACCCCTGCGGAATCGGTCATCCGCCTTTCCTGGACCCCGCCGGGCGGAACCAAAGCCCTCATTCCTTTCAGCGCTTTTATATGTGATCCGACCGTCCCCGCCACCAGCGGACGCCCCGTCCTGACAAGTCCCACCTATGCCTTCGCGCTGCGGAACGCGCCCTTTTCCT
>JAQGPD010000324.1 GCA_028293305.1 Verrucomicrobiales bacterium
GGGTGAGGACACGCTCCAGGGTGCTCTGCACGTAGTTCAGCGAACATCCCGCCATCAGGCCCAGGCAGACGCATCGTTCAAACCCATGGGCGAAGCCCAGAAACCCCCGGAAATTCCGCCACACCCCCACGCCGATGACCAGCAACCAGCTGATGAGCCCCGCATAGCCGTTCTCCCCAAATAGCAGATAGTAATGGCTTTCAACCGGCGCATTGGGTTTGTCAGTATCCACCTTCATATTGCGGCCACGGGTCCAGTCGTAGACAACATCGGCATAGGAATACGGTGTATTGATGCAAAGAGCATAATTATTCCAGCCGATTCCCAGCGGATGCTCATGCTGCATTTGCCGTGCCGCCTCATTCAATACATCGCGCAATTCCGAGCTGGCGGTGTTCCCCTGGTCTCCAAACCGGGAAATAATGGTGTCCAATGTCAGAAGCAGCCCCAGCGCGCCCACGCAGCTCATGCCCGCCAGCAGTCCCAGGCGGCGCTTGGTGGGCTTCTCCATCAGGCTCAGCAGCGCCACCATGACCGTCCCGCCGGCGAACATGATCAGCGCGGCGCGCGACAAGGCGCTCTGGACGATGATGGCACTAGCCATATACCCCGCAGTGCACCAACGCCGCCCTTTGAATTCCGGCCCCATCGCCACGGCCAGCAGGGGCATGCCGATCATCACCGCATACATGGACAGCGGATTCTGATGCTCGAAGGTTCCGCGGACCTGGTAGATGCCCTGCAGGTATTTCATCTTCAGCACGATCAGCGCCTGCCAGCACATGGTGACCGCCATCACCTTCATGAAAAACTGGATGTCCTCCCGCCGCCGCATCCAGTGGAAGGCGGCGATGCCGATGACGGCGAAAAAGATCATCTTATGGATGGCCATCAATACATAATCCACTCTCGGCGCATTGATAATGGACAGTGAACAACACAAAATAAACAAGGCATACAAAGCCATGCCCGGCGGCACCCACCGGAACGTTTTCCGGTCCTTCAACCATGCCGCCACGATCAGGGCGATCGCCAGGATGTGATTGAAATAGAAATGGTAGCCTTTGGCGTGCCCGCGGTAGAGCTCCACCGATCCCAAGGTCAGGCCCCAGTTCCCCGGACCGAATAACCCGTTGACCGTCATGAAGCACATCAGGCCGAACATCCAGCGCTGCTGTTCCGGCTTGTCCTTCACCAGGGCACCAAGCAGCGGAGCCAGCCCGAAGAAAACGGGCAGGATGATCAGCAGCTTGATCCAATCGGCGGGGGTCATGAAGGCAGGATGATGTCTTTTGAACAATAAAGACTTGTGAATTATAGTATTTATGATAAATTTAGCCAATCCTTTTTTGTAAATTGATTGCCATGGTCCCAACAATAGCAAACAACCCCGTCAGGCCCTGGTCCCATCGTCTGGCATCCCCTATCGTTATGATGGGAGTGCCCTTCGATCAGGTGACCACGCCGCAAGCTTTGGAAATCATCGGAGAAATGATCGCCTCCGGCCGGCCCCACATGCTGGCGACGGCCAATGTGGACTTCCTGGCGCAGGTGCAGGAGGACGAGTCGCTGCGGTCGATTTTGTTGGCGACGGATCTGGTGGTCTGCGACGGGACCCCGTTGTTATGGATGTCGCGCATTCTGGGAAGTCCCCTGCCGGAACGCGTGGCGGGATCGGATCTGGTGCCGCTTTTGTTGGATCTGGCCTCGCTGAAAGGGCATCGGGTTTATTTTTTGGGTGGCCGTGAGGAAGTGTTGGAAACCGCCGAGGCGAAAATCCGGGAACGCTGGCCTGCATTGCTGATTGCCGGAATGTATTCCCCTCCATTCGCGCCCTTGGATAAAATGGACCACGCGGACATCCGGCGCCGGATTCAGGAGGCCAGGGCGGATATTCTATTGGTATCTTTTGGTTGCCCCAAACAGGAAAAATGGATGGCTATGAATTATCGGGAAGCCGGCGTGCCGGTCGCGATCGGAGTGGGAGCCACCATTGATTTCCTGGCAGGAACCATGAAGCGCGCTCCCGTCTGGATGCGGCGCGCCGGATTGGAATGGGTCTTCCGCGCCTTGCAGGAACCGAAGCGGCTGATGCGGCGGTATTGGAATGATATCCGGATCGTGGTTCCGGGTCTGATCCGTCAGATCCTGACCATGCGCGGCCGCAAGGAATTGCCGGCCGCAGCCACGCCTGTTTCGCTGGTTCTGAATGATCCGCTGGCGCCCGCGACGCCGCTTCCAGTGGAGGAAACGGTGGTGGAGGGACCGCCCCTGGTGCCGCAGCTGGAGCCTGAGGCCAGCCATCCGTCAGGGCTCGCCGAAGGTTCGATGGAATGCCTGGTCCTGACCCTGCCGGCCCGTCTGGATGCGCTCTCCGCCAGGGACAGCAGTTTGTGGTCCGGCATGGAAACCAACAATGCGGCCTGGATCATCGCGGATGCGTCGGCCACGACATTTATTGATAGCACCGGCACCGGAAAACTCATCCGTCTGGCCCGCACCGCGCGGGAGCGGGGTGGCAGGGTGATTTTGGCAGGAGCCACGCACGACGTCACGGGCCCATTGGCCCTGATGAAGTTGCGCGGATTTTTCGAGGAAGCCCCGGACCTCGACAGCGCTTTGGCCCGCATTCCCCAGGCCGCATGAAAACCGGTCTGACTGCCACCATGGTGCAGGGCGGGCGCTCCGGCGTGGCCCAGTATGTTTTCTCCCTGATCCGGGAACTTGTCAGGCGGCCGGGAACGGACCTGACGGTCTTCGCCTTGGAATCGGAGTTGCCCCTGTTTGATTTTGCCAGGGATGCGTGCCGGATCGTGCCGGTTTCCATGGCCTCGGCGCCTCCGGTGAAAAATATCCTGTGGCATCAGTTGAAGCTGCCAGGCCTGGCCAGGGAGATGAAGCTGGACGTGATCCACGTGCCCAGCTATCGGCGCCTGGTGTTCTCCGCGCCTTGCGCGAAGGTGGGGACGATCCATGATTTGGCTCCGTTTCATGTGAAGGGAAAATATGATATTGACAGGATGTTTTTTGGACGCGTGGTGGTGAAGACCCTGGCGCGCCGGCAGCAGGAAGTCATCGCCGTGAGTCACTGCACGGCACGGGATATTGAGCGGTTTTTCGGCATTCCGCAGTCGCGGCAGCATGTCATCCATAACGGAATCGACCACGCCCGTTTTTACCCGGGCGACCGCGCCGCCGCGAAGGAGTGGGCGGCGAAAACGCATCAATTGGAGGCGCCCTTTTTCTTATATGTTTCCAGGCTGGAGCATCCGGGAAAGAATCATATAAAATTGATAGAAGCCTTCGCCGAATTCAAAAAAGCCACGGGATCCAACTGGCAGTTGGCCTTGGGCGGCGGGGACTGGCATGGGGCGGAGGCCATCAAAGCGGCGGCGGCGGCGTCACCGGTCAGCAACGATATCCGGTTCCTCGGGTTTGTGCTGGACGCGGCCTTGCCGGACCTTTACCGGGCTTCGGAAGCCATGGTTTATCCCTCGCTTTTTGAAGGGTTCGGGCTGCCGCCCATTGAGGCCATGGCCTGCGGCACGCCGGTGGTCAGTTCCACGCGCGGGGCTTTGGAAGAGGTCGTGGCGGACGCGGCCGTGATCGTGGATCCAGATGAGGTGGGGTCGATTTCCCAAGCGCTCACGTCCTTTGCGGGGAAACCGGAACTGCAAAACGGGCTGCGCGCCAAAGGGCGGGAAAATGCCGCCCGCTTCCACTGGAGCCGGACGGCGGCAGAGGTGGAGCAGGTTTACGCTCAGGCGGTTGCGCGGCGATAGGGATGGGAGGGCGATGGGGTTTCGGTGACCTGATGGATGGATTGCCGGAAATCCGATTTGAAATTCCGTGGTCCGGACTTGCTTCGGCAAGGGCATGTGGGTTAGGCATGGACCATGAAACAATCCGTCTTTTTCCTGAACGCTTTTTTGGTGTCGTGGGCCGGTGCCGGCTGGGCGGTGGCGGCTCCGGTGGTGGAAAATTACAAGACCCAGGAAGTGGTGCGGCATGGCGTGGTGCTGCTGCGCGGAACCGTGGAGCCGGGGGCGGAAAAACTGACGCTGCGCACGGCGGCGGGGACGGCCAAGCCGCTGGAAAGCGCGGGGCTGGTGCATGACGGAAAATTCAAGGCGCTGGTGGAATTGGGGGAAGGGGACAATACGGTCGAGCTGAAGTCGGAGAAGTCCGGTTTGCCCCTGAAGCTTAAATTGACCTTCAAGCCGATAACCAATCCTTATTATGTCAGGCTGATCTGGCTGACGGACAGCACGGGCAATACGGACTATGCGGTGCCGGATGCCACAACCCCTCAAAATTACGAGGCGCGGTTGGCGACGGCGGCGCGGCTGATGCAGAGTTTCACGGCGGAACGGATGCAGGAGCTGGGGTATGGACGGCGCACTTTCAATCTGGAGACCGATCGCGCGGGCAAGCCGGTGGTGCATGTGGTGAAGGCGCCGCATGAGGCTTCCTATTACTACAATCTGGGCAACGATAACCAAATGTGGGGGGAGATCGGCCAGTTTCTGAATGTCAGGATGCCGGATCCGAAGGTGAAGAATCTGGTGCTGATGTCATTTACCCGGAAGGATCCCGCGACGGGTCGGATGAAGGCGCACACGGCGCTGGGGGGCGGGAATCTGGGATTGTTCGGCAGTGCGTCCATGTTTTCCTGGCCGGACAGCATCGCCACGGTGCCGGCGGCGTTTTTGGATGATCGGAAGGTGGATCCGACGAATGTGCATGAGGACAGCGCGGGGCGCGGGCTGTATTGGGCGGTGGCGTCGACCACGCTGGGGGCGACCCTGCATGAGATGGGGCACACGTTTGGCCTGCCTCATTGCCGGGATGGGCGATGCATCATGACGCGGGGATTTGATAGGCTGAACCGGTTTGTGACTTTCACCGATCCGTTCCCGGGTCGTCCGCCGGAGTATTTTCCGGCGAATGAAGAGGCGTGGTTTGCTCCGGTCAGTGCGTCGTT
>JAQGPD010000541.1 GCA_028293305.1 Verrucomicrobiales bacterium
GCGCCGCATGGGCCTGGGGTTGGAGGAATTCGGCCCCAACACCCTGTTGGTCGATGCCCTGCCCGCCTTTCTCCGGGCGGATGGCGAGATCCCGGCGCTGCTGAGTTCCCTGCTCGACGACCTGCGCCACGCCAACGACCGGGCGCCGCAGCGCCGCCTGGACGATGCCGCCATCGCCGCCGCCGTCGCGCGTCAATCCGCCCGCCGGCAGCCGCCGTCCACCCTGGAAAACGCCGCCGCCTTGACCGCCCGTCTCATGGCCTGCGATATGCCGTATTGCCGGCCGGATGGCAGCCCCACCCTGCTGCAATTTTCCTGGCAGGAACTTGCGCGCAAGTTCAACCGGGGCTAAACGTATAGTCAAAACCGGAACCTCCCATAACAGTCAGGACATTCCAATCCCATAACATTTCACCACCCGTCATTCCATGTGCCGCACCCTGCTTCTCTCCCTGGTTCTGGTCCTTCCCCTGACCGCCGCCGAGCCCGCGCGTTTTCCGTTATGGCCGGATGGAGCCCCTGGCGCCAAGGGCACTACGGAGGAGCACCAACCCACGCTGGATCTTTATAAACCGGACGCCGTCCCCGCCAACGGATGCGCGGTCATCGTCTGCCCCGGCGGCGGCTATGGCGGCCTGGCAAAGGACCATGAAGGCGTGCAACCCGCCAGGTTTTTCAACTCCCTCGGCATCACCGCCTATGTGCTCCACTACCGTCTCGGGGCCACCGGCTATCAACATCCCGTCCCGCTCCAGGATGCCCAGCGCGCCATCCGCCTGGTCCGCAGCCGCGCGGCCGGCGATGCCGTGGACGCGAACCGGCTCGGCATCATGGGCTTTTCCGCCGGCGGCCATCTCGCCGCCTCCACCGGCACCCATCACGATGCCGGAAATCCCGCCGCCGCCGATCCCATCGACCGCCTTTCCTCGCGGCCCGATTTCATGATTCTTTGTTATGGCGTCCTGTCCTTCGACCCCGCCATCACCCACAAAGGCTCCGTCAGCAATCTCCTCGGGGAACGCCAGAACGACCCCGCGCTGATCGACTTCCTATCCAACGAAAAGCAGGTCAACCACACCACTCCGCCCACCTTCCTTTTCCACACCGGCAACGACCAGGCCGTGCCCGTGGCCAACAGCCTCCGCTTTTACGAGGCTCTGCAAAAAAACAATATCCCCGCCGCGCTCCACGTTTTCCAGGACGGCCCGCATGGACTGGGCCTGGCGCAGGATGATCCCAACGTCAAAATCTGGCCCACGCTTTTGCAGGGTTGGATCGAGAAAAACGGCTGGCTCAAGCCCGGCTGAGATTGGGCAAAGGCGGCGGATTTGTCCCGGCCCCGCTGACAGAGAAGCGCCCCGCGCGGCGTTTCCCGGACATGACAATCCGACTTTCGTCCACCGCTTTTTCCATCCCCACCCCGCTCCGGCCCGCCGCCCGGCTGCTGCTGCCCTTGCTCGCCCTGGCGGGAAATGCGGTCGCGCAGACCGCCCCCGCGGCGCCAGCTGCCCCCGCAGCTCCGGCAGCCGCGCCGGATGCCGCTGAAAAAATGCCGGCTCCGGCCTCGAGTCTGCGGGTGCTCAGTTTCAATATCCGTTATGCGAATTCCGGGGACAAGGAAAACCGCTCCTGGGAAGTCAGGAAAGAACTGGCGGCGAAACTGGTCAGCGAGGACAAGGCGGACCTGATCGGTTATCAGGAAGCCCTGCGCCCGCAGCTGGACGATCTTGCCCAACGCGTTTCCGGTTATGAGGAAATCGGAGTCGGCCGCGAGGACGGGAAAACCAAAGGCGAATACTCACCGCTCTGGATCAAAAAAGACCGCTTCGCCGTGCTGGAATCCGGGACCTTCTGGCTGTCGGAAACGCCGGATGTCCCCAACTCGAAATCCTGGGGAAACCAAATCACCCGCATCTGCACCTGGGCGAAACTCTCCGAAAAACCGAACGGTCGGACAGTGTATTTTTACAACGTCCACCTCGACCACCAATCCCAGGAGGCCCGCCTGAAGGGCAGCCAGCAAGTGATGCAGCACATCGCCTCCCACACCTCCGGCAACCCGTGGGTGCTGACCGGCGATTTCAATGCCGGCGAGAACAACCCCGTCATCACCGGAATCAAGGCCTCGCCTTTGCAACCCATCGACTCCTGGCGGCAGATTCACCCTGACATTCCCGCCAACGAGTCGGGCACGTTCCACACGTTTGTCGGCAACCACAACGAAGCCAAGATCGACTACATCTTCGTCCCAGCCACGACCAAAATCCTCGAGGCCGCCATCCTGCATGACAATCGCGACGGGACTTATCCGTCCGACCACTTTCCTATCCGGGCGACTATCGACTTCAAGCCATGAGGCACTAGCGGTTATTTCCAGATGGATCCCACCTCATGGACGCGCAAACTTTGGATGCGTGAGATGCCGTCCTCGGAGGAAAGCTCCAGAGGCGGCGCGCCCTCCACGCCGCGCGCGAAGTTGGTGATGGAAACCAGGCCATTGCTTCCAAAAGTCTCCAGCGAAAGCCGGTCGATCAGGATCCTGATCGTAACCAGCCCTCCCTCCGGCTCCAAGGGCACTTCGCTGCCGTGGGAGATCAACAATTTCCGCTTGGGATCATAACTGACCGTGTTGCCCGCCGCCTTCAGCACCAACCGCCCCGCGGCGGGGTCCGTGGTGTCCAGGGTGAGTTCCACATCAAACAATCCCCCGGTCGCCGCTGCCAGCGGGTTGGGTTCCTTGCCGTTCAGGATCAGGTCGTTCCAACGATACTCCTTCCCATGGAGGGACGAAATTTCCCGGATCGGCCAGCGGTGCAGCCGCAGGCCTTCGGGGCGTTGCCGCAGGGTGAGTTCGCAGGGAAAACTCACCTGTTGGTTGAAGGGCATGTCCTTTGGATAGTCGTCCCAGCCCCGCATCCAGGCCAGTTGGATCCGGCGGGGATCGGTGGACGGCATGTTTTCAAACGTCATGGTCGCATAAAAATTCCGGCCCAGATCGCCCTTCCGTTTTTCGGTTTCCGCCACAAACCGGGTGCCATCGAAGGTGCCGGTCAGGTATTCACCGGCTGCGTCCACCACGACCCATTTTTTCGTGCCCGGAGCGGCGCCCTCCACCGGCAGTTCGAACATGTCAGGGCATTCATAGGAATCCGGAATGCTCCCGGGCAGCCGCTTCCAATCCAACAGATTTTTGGACGAGAATAACAGATAGTGATTTTCCGGCGCCTCCGCCACCGTGCTCAACACAGCCGCCCGCCGGCCGGCGGCGCCGTCACCGGAGTTTTGCTCGCACACGACCTGCGAGCCCTCCCCGCCATCCCGCCGCCAGCGCACGGCGATGGTGTAGCTGTCGTCCCCTTCCTTCAGCACCGCCGGGCCCTGCAGGAACTGCGTGCCGTCGAAAACCATGAATCCGCGCCCCTCCGCGTGATCCAAACGCGGACGGCGCGCCGGGTCCGACTGCGACAGATCATTGCCATTCCCTGACCAATCCTTCCATCTCTCCGCCGCGCCCCCTCCGTCCCCGTTCGTGGGTAGGACCGCCATCCGCAGCACCAATCTCCGGTTCAGATGCCCATACCCCGTCCCCATGCCGCCTGTCCCGCCCTGCATTAGCGTCAGGACCTCCACGGCATCCGCGTCGTTCAAGGCCTCCTTGAATACCAGAATCGAGGAAATCGCGCCTTTGAATCCCTCCGTCCCATCCGCTTTGGAGCCCACAAAAAACCCACCGTTCCCCAGATCCATCAAGGCCGGGTCCACCTTCCCTTCACTGCCCCCGCGTTCATCCATCACCTTCACGATCCCATCGGGAAAAACGCGCATCACCGTGGTGGTCCATTCCTTTTCAACCACCTCCCGCAGGTGATGGAGATCGTTCTTCTCGCCATTGTATCCATATCTTAGATTGGAAGCTCCGTCCGGAGGACCATACATGATCATGATCCACTGCGAAGTCGGCGCATGCCAGAACACCTTCGGATCCCGGGAGGCGTGGGCGAGCACGGGATTCTTTTCATACTTCGACCACGTCAGCCCGCGGTCGAGACTGTAGGACATGCATTGATTGAAATTATCCGTGCTGCTCCAAAACGCCAGCATGGGCGGGGTGATCCCGTCGCCCAGGCCGGAAGTGTTATTCACATCCACCACTCCCCCGCCGGACTGCGTGCCGCCGAATTCCCCGCCCTTTCCAAAAGCCGGCCGCCATTCCTTCCAATGGATCAGGTCCGTGCTCGTCGCATGCAGCCAGGCGCTCCACCAGCGCTGCGCGAAAAAGTGATAGGTCCCGTCGAATTGGACGAGCCCGTTCATATCATTCAGCCAGCCCTCCTGATGGTTTTGGGGATTCAGCCGGTAGTCATCCCAATACCGGGCCGTGAAATGGAACTGCGGCCGCAGCGACTCCTTGTATAAAGGCTCCTGCACCCCGGCCTCCACGGCAGCCAGCGGAACATGGATCAAGGCGAGGAGAATGAGGGCTCGGTGCATGGGAATAGGAACCGGAAACGCTGCGGCTCCTGATGCCAAACGAAATCCGCCGGCACTTTCTTCATGGAAAACTTCCGGCAGGGTGCCCTGCACCGGGTCATTTCCGGGGTCCGGGGGCAATATGGGGTGATACTAACGGCTATGGGGGAGGCTCTGTCTGTTCCCGCGCGGTTCACTTCCGCTGCAATTTTCACAAAATCCAGAGCCAAAGCATGTTTTAAGAAAAGTTCGGCATGCCACGCCCTTAAAAAATTACCAGAAATTTCATAATTTCCATGAGTTTTAACTTGTGAATGAAACTAATGTAAGTTAAAGTTCAACCTCGGCCCCACTTTCGCACAACTCGATGAACCTCATACTTCCCCGTAGAAATGGACCAATTTGCTTTTTTTCTCAGTTTTGCGTGGCGGTTGAGTGCAAAAAACCGGGCGTGACAACTTTTTTGGGTTTCCCCCCACTTGGGGGGGTTTCATTTTCAACGGATTATGGCAGTTTTACCCCATAACCGAAAACATCCCAAATATGAAAATCCAAGCCACTAAATCCACCAACGGTCTCCTCAAGCTTCTCCCCGCCCTTCTCCTTGCGGTCGCTCCTCTCGGCGCCTTCGCCAAGGACGACGACTCCGCCAAACATGATGCCGCGAAAGCCGAGGAAGCCGCGAAGCTTGAAGACTCCACCAAACAAGGCGGCGAACCTATCAAATACCAGTCCGACGCCCGCCCCTTCGGCCTGAACATCGTCGACAAAGTGATGGGAGCCGGCACGGACAAGGAATCCGAAATCTTCCAAAAAGAAGTCCTCCCCGGCCTCACCAAATTCCTCCAGGGCACCCTCGGTGAAAGCTCCAAAGTGGACGATTCCCGCCACACACTCGACTCCTCGAAGCTCTTCCTGAAAACCACCTCGGATGTTCGGGTCTACTTCCTCGGTGAAGGCGCCGGCTTCCAAAACACCCTCGGCTTCGACACGAGCGGTGAAAAAGGTAATGAAAAAGGCATCAATAAAGAAACCGCCGAACTGATCTTCCCCAACGCCTCCAGCAACGTCTCCACCTACGACCCCAACAAAATCCCCCGCGCCAGCAGCAACGCCCCTCTCACCCCGGGCGACTTCGTCAACCTCGGCCGCATCGCCGGCGGCACGCTCCTCGACTTCTTCCTCATCGCCGACGGAGCCTCCGGCGGCAAGACGGTCTTCTCCACCAACCGCTCGGTCAATGCGGACGGCATCAACCACGTCGTCGCCTTCGCCTACCAGGTCGCCAGCAGCCCCTATCTGATCATCGGATTTGAAGACCTCCTCGGAGGTGGCGACCGCGACTTCAACGACCTCCTCTTCGCGGTCGATATCGGCGCCGCCAACGTCCGCGCCCTCACCTCCACTCCGGAACCCGCCATGGCCCTGACCCTCGTGTCCTTCCTCGGTCTGGCGCTGACCCGGAAACGCTCCTCCAAATTCGCATGAAGCAAAAGCAAAAGAAATTGATTCTCGGTTTAGGTCTGGCCACCGTGCTGGGTCTGGGCGCCGCCAGCGGATTCCGCTGGTGGCGTTCCGCCGTTCTCGCCCGCACCGGCAACTCCGCCCTGACCGTTGCCGGAAAGCACCTTAGCGAGGGGAAAGCCGCCGATTCCCTGGCTGCCCTCGACCAGGCAAAACCCGACGCCGCCTCCCGCCCCGCCTGGGAGGACTTGGAGGTGAAAGCCGCCACCGGCGCTTTGAAGCTCGACCGCCTCCTGGCCATCCACGATGCCCGCCCTGAACGCATCATGGCGGATGAAAATGCCTCCCTCATGGTATTCCGGGCCCTGGCCGCCCGGGGGGATCTGGCCAAAGCCGACGCGATCTCCGCCGTCTGGCAGGAAAAATCCGCCAAACCTGAAGCCTGGATTCTGGCCCAGGCCGACTCCCACATGGGCAACGGCCTCGCGCCAAAAGCCCTCAAACTTCTCCTCGCCGCCAAGGACTGGAAACCCGCCGATGAAGTCCAGCGCCTCATGCGCCTGGCCATTCTTCAGGCTCCTGAAAACCTGCCCGCCGCCTGGGATCACTTGGAAAAAGCCTACGGACTGGATCCCAAAAATGCCGACATCCGCTCTTTCCGCGGACAAATCCTGGAAGCCCGCGGCCTGACCGAGGAAGCCCGCCTGGAATATGTCGCCGCTCTTGTCAGCGAGCCCGGCAGTGCGCTGCGCCGCGACCAACTGGCCACTTTTTATACCCGTCAGGGTGACTTCGACCACGCCATTCCCACCTGGCTGGAAGCCCCCGCCGGGCAGCAGACCGGTTTCATGGAATTCAAAGGCCGCTTCTGGGCCCGCGTCGTTTCCCCCGCCGCCGCCGCCAAGGCCACCCCCGCCTCGGACGGTGATGGCGCATGGCGCAAGGCCTTGGACTCCATGGAGTTGGCCCCTCCCGGCAAATGGATGGCCCCCGTCCCCGGCGGCCTCGCCCCGGCCCTGAATCAACATGGCGAAATCTGGTGGCTCGCCCTCCTGGACGGCCTCCAGGGCGGTGATGAAACCGGCGTCTCCAACGCCCTCGCCGCCCCTCCCGCCCGGTCCACCGGCATCGCCCCCGACCTCATCCCCGCCCTGCGCACCGTCCTGGCCATCCGCGCCAAGCGTCCGCTCCAAAACATCCTCTGGCCCGTCCTGGCCAAACACCAGACCCGGCCCGCCTTCTTCGCCGCCCTCGAGCGCCTCAGCCAGGCCTCACGCAACGGCGCCGACCTGCCGGAGACCCCCGCCATCGAGGCCCTCGCCCGCCACCCCGCCGCTCCTGCTTACGTTTTCGCCGCCGCCGGCTGGCGTGAGGCCGCCCTCCGCCTCCACGACTGGACCGCCGCCACGGACACCCCGGACGATATGTTATACACCATCGCCGTCTGCCTGAAGCTGAACCGTGGCCCGCAGGTCGCCGCCGACTTTTTGAAGGACCGCCCAGGCGCTCTTTTCCAAGGCCTCGCCGGGGAACTGCTCATCGCCTCCGGAAAAACCGCCGATGGCCTGAAGCGCCTCCAGGCCGCCGCTCCTGACAATTCCGACGCCGGCCGCCGCGCCGGTTGGCTGCTCTGTCTCGCCCACCTGGAACAACGGGATTTTCCCTCCGCCCAAACAGTCCTGACCGCCACACCCGGTTTGGCGGATTCCTCCCAGGGATTGGAAATCGCCGCCAAGCTCGCGCTCGCCACAGAAAAACCCGACGAAGCCACCGCCCTCTACCGCAAGGCCGCCGACGCCGGATCCGCGGAAGGCCTGACCTGGCTGCTCCGGGAATCCGTGAAATCCGGCGACACCACCGCCGCCCGCGAGCTCTCCATCAAACTCCGCGGCTTGATGCCGGACCAACTTCAAACCCGCGCCATTCAAATCCAACTCCCCAAAATTCCCTGACATGAAACGCGAGGACTTTTACTGGCTGACCGGACTCATCGCCGCCGGCATTCTGTTGTGGGCCCGCGAGTTCCAACGCACCGCCCTGCCCGCCGCGGACACCCTGCCGCTGATCCTCGCGTTTCCGTTATTCATCATGCTGGGGTCGCCCTGGACGTGGAAGCAGAACAAAACCGCCCTGCCGCTCCTTCCCCTCCTGGCCTGCCTCGCCGTTGCCGTGGGTGGCGAGTTGACGGGCAGCGGTTTCCTTTCCGCCCTGGCGTGGACGGGTGGCCTCGGAGTCTGGCTGCACTCCCGCGTGGAAACGCCGGACAAGGTCAGGCTGAGCCGGTTGCTGGTGCTCACGGTGCTGGGATTTCCCTGGCTGGTCGGCGCCGCCGGCGGGCTGGGCTGGCAATTCCGCGAGTCCGCCGCGTGGGTCGCGGAAATGGTTTTCACCAAGGCCGGATTCGCCCTGACGCGTGAAGGCACCCTTCTTTCAGTCCAAGGCGAAACGCTCTTCGTGGAGGCCGCCTGCGCGGGGCTGGGCTCCCTCCAGGCCATGCTCCTGGCAGGCGCCGCCGCCGCGGGGATCGAGCTGGGACGCAGCCGGAAATTCTGGTTTTGCCTGCCCTTTCTGTTTGTCGCCGCGTGGTTCGCCAACACCCTCCGCGTGCTGATCATTTCCGCCGCCGCCCTGAGCGCCGGTCATGAATTCGCCTCCGGTCCTTTCCATGGCTTCACCGGCTGGCTGGTGCTGGTCATCGTCTTCAGCGTGTGCCTGACACTTTTCCGGGTGTTGGGCCGCCCCCATGTCCGCCGCGTTATTTTCCGCCAACCTCTGCCTGTATGAAACTGTCCGCCTTCCTCCGGCCGGAGCGTTTGATCCTCCTGCTGGCCGCCCTCACCGCCCTGCCCTCCCTGCTGGACGCCTGGCTTCACGCCCCCCTGGAAAAAATGTCAGGAATCGGCTTCCTGCTCTGGATCGTGCCCGCCGTGATGGCGGGGCTCCACCCTGCGGCTTCCGCCGGGGAGGCGGATTCCGACCCCCAGAAATCCAACTTTCCCCTCTGGTCCGGGTTGGCGCTGCCCGCCCTCGCGGCGGGAGCCATGCTGGACTTGAATATTTTCCACCATGCGGCTCTGGCGCTGGCCATCGCCGGGTTCGCCTTCGTCCAATGCGGAAACACCGCCGGCGGCTGGTGCTGGCTGATCACCGGCACCGCCTGGATGCCCGCCATGGGCTGGTTGGCCGCCTCCTCGCCCCCCGGCTTCGCCTCCACTTTCCGCCTGCTCGTCTGCGCGGGCGGCGCCGCCGCCTATCTGATCTCCACTCGGCCTGACAACTCCCCGCCGGCCACCTTTTCATGAGCATTCCCTCCCCACGGCCCGGCAATCCCGAACGCGAACCCGGCAGCGGACCCGATTCCTATCCAAATACGGATCCGGATCCGGTTCCGCATTCAAATCCAAATCCGGATTCCGCCGACAACGCCGGCAGCGCCTCCCACCACCCGGAACCAGTGCCCGCCCCAACCCCGGCCCCCACCCTCCGGCGCCACCCCTGGCTGACCGCCGCCGTCGTGCTAACGGCTATCTTTCTGGGTCTCTGCCGCTTCCATACCCTGACGGACGCCAATGACCGCCTCAACGCCTTCCCCGACCGCGGACCTGCTTTCGCCAGCCGCGCCATCCCCCAGGATCCCGCGGAGCAGGCAGTGATCGGCGAGGCGCGCCTGATGAAAAAACTTTGTCAGACCGCGACCCAGCAGGTCACACTATCCGTTATCGACGGCACTAAAAACCGTCACGCCACCCACGACCCCGCCTATTGCCTCCGCGGCGCCGGCTGGGCGGTCAGCGAAACTTCGCTCATCGCCATTCCCGGAGGCGAAGGCACCCTCCTCACCCTGACCAAGGAGGGAAAATCCACCCAGGCCGCCTTCTGGTTTTCGGATGGAGCCACCCGTCACAGCTCGCCCGTGAAACACTGGTGGCACTCCGCCGTCCGGAGACTGACCTTCGGCCGCAGCGAACCCGCGCCCGTGCTTGTCATGATTTTCCCCACGGAAGGCACCTCGGCGGATTGGCCGAAACTGTGGAAGGAGATTCCTGAACTGTGGAGTCTTTGAACAGCGCCGGCCCGGGAACGGTGCCAGGAATTGGGTTGCAGGCCCGGATCTTCGTGGCGCCGGATCGTTTCAAAGACTTATCATTTATAAAAGAAGATTGAATTCCTTGAAATTTTATATTTCCTGATTGTTTTCTGGAAAGTATCATGTTTATTTAAATTTCGAAAAGACGCACGATATCTTTTTTCAAAAAATTCCATGAGTGTTCCTTTGGACAGACCCGGGCCCTCCGCTGACAGCGGCGGCACACCCGCGCCGGAGGCCGCCAAGTCCCTGCTGCCATTCGATATCCTGCGTGTAATTCTGCACACTGTCCGCGGCTGGAAGTGGATGACCCTCGCCGCCCTCGTCGGCGGCGGCGGCGCGGCAGCTCTGGGAGCCTTCACCCTGACAACCAAATACACCTCCCAGGTCCAGCTCGTCCGGCAGGAGGTCCAGAACAATTTCCAGGCCAGCGAAATCGGCGAGAGCTTCCGCCCCCGCCAGTTCAATGCCGCCACGGTTTCCGCCATGATGCGCGCCGGCCCGCTGATGGAAAAAACCGGCGCCGCCCTCAAACCGCCCCTCTCCCCCATGCTTTTGCAGGAGGGCATCGTCATCCGGCCGGAGAAAAACACCGACCTCATCACCATCGCCTGGACCGAGAAAATCTCCGCCGCCCACGCCGTGGAGACTATCAATTTATATGCCGCCAATGTGGTGGCCCTGACCAAGGACCTCCAGGCGAATGAAGCCCGCGAATTGTTGGGATTCATCACTTCCCAGGTCGAACGCACCGAGACGGAACTCGCCGCTGTCCAACGGGATATGATGGCTTTTTCCCGCGAGAGCGGTCTTTATAACGCCGACAAGGAAACGGAAAGCTATCTTAAGCAAATAGGCGAACTCGAACTCAAGATCGAAACCTCACGCATCGAACGCGAAACCGTGGACTACCGCATGACGCAGTCGGAGCGGGAACTCGCCAGACAAAATCCCGGCGTCCAACGCCTCAAGGAAGCCCGGGAACGCCTCGCGGAACTCCTCACCCAATTCACCGCCGAGCACCCCACCGTCGTCGACCAGCAGGCCCGGGTGAATGCCCTGGAAAAATCCGCGCTCCCTGACAAAACCGACGCCACCGCCGCTTTTCAATCCAGCGGCAACACCGTCGCCAACAATCTCTACCTGGACATCCTGACCCTCCGCAGCCAGAAGGAATCCCTCATCAACCAGATCCGCAGCCTCCAGATCTACCGGGATCAGGTGAAGGCCAAGCTGGACAGCATTCCTGACAAAAGCCTCGTCCAGGCCCGCATCCGCGGCCGCGCCACCTCCCTGGAGGAAACCCGGGACCTCCTCGCCGGCCGTCAACGCGAGGCACAGCTTTTCGCCGAAAGCGCCCCAGGCTATTATCGTCTCTTCGCCCCGGCCACCCCCGACGGCGTGGAGGTCAGCAGCCGCAGCATCAAGCTCGCCATTCTCGCCTTCGCCGGCGCACTGCTGGGAGCCGGCCTCGTCGCCGCCTTCCGCGCCCTCCGCGCCGCCATGGACGACCGCATCGTCTCCCCCAGCGACGTCCGCCGCCTGACAAAAACCCCCATCATCGCCAGCCTCCCCGCGGAGGACGTTTTTGATACCGCCGCCCTCGCCCGCTGGCGCTTCGCCACCTGGGCGAATTTTGTCAGGGCCGTCCCCGCCCCGCCTCACGCCGCCCTCGTCGCCGGCCTGCTTTCCGCTTCGGATGGCGAAGGCAAAAGCACCTGGCTGCGCCATCTCGGCCGCGCCGCCCTGGACCGCGGCATGAAAGTCCTGGCCATTTCCCACGGCCAACCCACCACCCCGGGAGATGAACCCGTCCACCTGCTCACAGGACTGGAGGATCCGGAGTCGATCCTAACCCATCTCCGCTCCTCACAACCTCCCGCCGTGGAGCTGAATGCCCCGGCGGACTGGCGGTGGAACGCCGCCAAACGCCAGCAATGGCGCGACGCCCTGGCCGTCTGGAACCGCGAGCCAAGTCTTGTTATCCTGGTGGAATTGCCCCCCGCCTCGGAACTCGACAGCCTGCTCCTCGCCGAAACCCTGCCTGCCATCCTCTGGCTCAGCGACAGCGGCACCCTCCGCCGGGAGCAGGTCACCGGCATCCTCGACACCATCCGCCAAAGCGGCGTGAATTTGATAGGATCGCTCCTCAACCGCATCCCGCCCATTTTCCAAAAACTCCCCGACCTCGCCAAATTCGGACTCTGCCTGACCGCCCTCGCCGCCGCCCTTTCCACCAGCGCCGCCGCCCAACCCACCGACCGCGATCCCGCCCCGGAACCCTCCCCCATCAACGCCAACGCCAACGGGGACCTGCCCGCCATTTCCCTCACACCTCCTTCCCTGCCCGCCCTCCCGGACAGCGTGCCCACCAGTCCCGGCGCCCCC
>JAQGPD010000338.1 GCA_028293305.1 Verrucomicrobiales bacterium
GGAAACCGGGGCTCCGGAACCGCACAGAGGACTGTGCGGACCACTCTGGGCGGACCACTCCGGGCGGACCACTCTTTGCGGACCACTCTTTGCGGACCACTTTTGCCGACTTGGAACAGCAGGCTACAGTCCGCGGCTGGCGCGGTCGGCCTGGACGATTTTTTGCCGGACATCCAATGGAATTTTGGCGAGGCGGATGGTGAAGTTATCGATTCTTTTGACCGCGAAGAAGCGGATGAAAGTGGTGGCGAGAACCAAACCGGTCATAAAGGCCAGCATCCCAATTCCAATCAAAGCCGTCTGCTCCGAGGCTCCCCCGTAAATGAAAGTCACCAGTCCGGCGATGAATAATCCGTAAACAATCATTTTTCGTTTTTTATTCCGGGCGGCGCGTTCCCGGCTGACATAATAAACGATGGCTCCCTTTTTCTGGGTGAGCGCTGCAATGAGCACATAAGGGATCAATCCGAAAACAATCAAAATCGCAAGCCAGGGGTTGACCCAGCTGAGGACCTGAGTGCGGGCGGGAAGCAGGTCCTCCGTCTCACCGGTGAAGATGCAGATCGGGGGACTTTGCCAGCCGATCGGCAGGACGAGATTCTTTGAATCCGACTCCGCGGCACCCGTATGCCCTGATGGGTGCACAGGGGCCGCCGGAGGCTGATAGGGATTCTCCAAAGGAGGCGGGGCCGGCAAAAGCGAAGGCTGGGGCAGCGGAGTCGGCGGGGATGTGGAATCTGGCATTTGGGGCCGTTCCTCAGGCAGGAATGGGTCAGGGTCAATTCATTTTCCGTTATCGAAGCCGACCGTCGCTGTTTGGTCGGCCGGGCGGGATTCCCGCATTGAATCCCCGCCCGGTGGCGGCAGGGTGCGTTTTCCTCAAAATCCCAAAATGGCGACCTCTCCTGGACTCATCCGCATCACCGGTGCCCGGCAGCACAACCTGAAAAACATCTCGGTGTCGCTGCCGAAAAACAGCCTGACCGTGATCACGGGCGTGAGCGGTTCCGGAAAGTCGTCGCTGGCGTTCGACACGCTTTATGCGGAGGGACAAAGACGTTATGTGGAGAGCCTCAGCACGTCCGCGCAGGCCTATCTGGAGCGCTTGGAAAAACCGGATGTGGATCAGATCGAGGGCTTGTCGCCGGCCATCGCCATCGGACAGCACACCGGGACGAACAACCCGCGCTCGACCATCGCGACGGTGACGGAAATTTACGATTACCTCCGCGTGCTGTATGCCACCTGCGGCCAGCCGCATGATCCGAAAACCGGGGCCGCCATCCGGCGTTTCACCTCGCAGGAAATCGTGGAAACCCTGCTGGCCCTGCCCGCCGGGACGAAGCTGATGGTGGCGGCGCCTTTACCGGACTCGGAGACCTCCCAGGGGAATAAACTGCGCGACCGCCTGGCAAGACAGGGGTTTGTCAGGATACGCGTGAATGGCATTGTTAGGGAGCTGGAGGAAAATCCGGAGCTTTCCGGAAAAAACACCACGGTGGAGCTGGTGGTGGACCGGCTGGTGGTGCGTCCGGAATCGCAGACCCGGCTGCTGGACAGCGTGCTCATCGCCCTGCGCTGGAGCGGGCCGTCCAGCGCGGTGCTCATCCTGGTGGACGACGAGGGAACCTGGCGGGAGCGTCGTTTCACCACGCTTTATGCGAATCCGGAGACGGGGTTCCGCATGCCTCCGCTGACACCGAAACATTTTTCCTTCAACAGCCATCTCGGAGCCTGTCCGGAATGCGAGGGCCTGGGCAGCACCCTGTCCTTCGATCCCGATCTGGTCGTTCCCGATCCGGACAAGTCGTTGGATGACGGCGCGTTGCGGACCTGGTGGTCGAAAAACGCCAAATTGAAAGCGGTCCAGGACCGGCAGATCGATGGCTTGGCGCTGCACTGGGAGATCGACCGCAAAGTGCCCTTCCGCACCTTGCCCCAAGGGTTCCGCGACGCCTTGTTTTATGGATCCGGCGACACAGCGATCACTGGCAAAACCAAGACCAAGGGCAAGACCGTGACCAAGCCTTTCGAGGGTTTGGCCGCCCAGGCGGAGCGTCTGCTGAAGGAAAGCGAAAGCGAGTTCATGAAGCAGAATATCCGCCGCTACATGAATCCGTCGCGCTGCGCCAAGTGCCATGGCCGCCGACTGAAACCGGAGATCCTTGGTGTCACACTATCGGCTAGTCCGGACAACGGATCAGACGGCCCGTTGGAGGAGTTTTCCATTGATCAATTCACCGCCCTGACCATTTCCGCCGCCTGGCGGCTGGTGCCCCGGCTGGTGGTGGAGGAAAAGCTGAGGGAGGCTTGCGGGGAGGTGCTGCGGGAACTGGGATCACGGCTGGGTTTCCTGGCAAATGTGGGATTGAGTTACCTGACATTGGATCGGGAATACGGCAGTCTTTCCGGCGGGGAGGCGCAGCGGATCCGGCTGGCCTCACAACTCGGTTCGCGGCTCAGCGGAGTGCTTTATGTGTTGGATGAACCCAGCATCGGCCTGCATCAGCGGGACAACGACCGTCTGCTGGCGACGCTGATGGAACTGCGGGATTTGGGGAACACGGTGGTGGTGGTGGAGCATGATGAGGACACCATGCGGGCCGCGGATTATCTGGTGGACATGGGTCCCGGTGCGGGCCCGCGCGGCGGGGAAATCATCGCCTGCGGCACGCCCGCGCAGGTCATCGCGGATCCCGCCTCCCTGACAGGGCGCTATCTGAACGGCACCACGCGCATTCCCCTGCCCACCCGGCGGATCCAGCCTCCGGCCTTCAAGCCCGGACAGGAAAACGGCTGGCTGACGGTGCACGGCGCGGCGGAAAACAACCTGCGGGGCATGGATGTGAATTTTCCGCTGGGCTGCCTGGTCTGCGTCACGGGCGTCAGCGGCAGCGGGAAAAGCACGCTGGTGGACGATATCCTCCGCCGCGAGTTGTTCCGCCGGCTTTATTACAGCAAGGAAGCGCCCGGCAAACACAGCGGCATGAGCGGCCTGGCGCAAATCGACAAGGCGGTGGTCATCGATCAAAGCGCCATCGGCCGCAGCCCGCGCTCGAACCCGGCCACCTATGTCGGCGCGTTCACGCTGATCCGCGACCTTTTCAGCCAACTGCCCGCCGCCAAAGTCCGCGGCTACACGCCCGGCACCTTCAGCTTCAACACCGCCGGCGGGCGCTGCGAAATGTGTGAGGGCGACGGGATGATCCGCATTGATATGCATTTCCTGAGCGATGCCTATATCACCTGCGACGCCTGCGGCGGAAAACGTTATAACCGCGAGGTTCTGGAGGTCACTTTCAAGGGCCGGAACATCGCCGAAGTCCTGGAAATGACCTTGGATGAAGCGTCGGATTTTTTCCGCACCGTCCCCGGTCTCGGCGATAAACTCCGCATGATGTGCCGCGTGGGGCTCGGCTATCTCCGGCTGGGACAGGCCGCTAACACCCTCAGCGGCGGCGAGGCCCAACGCATCAAACTTTCCGGGGAACTCTCAAAACGCGCCTCCGGCCGCGCGATCTATCTGCTGGATGAACCAACGACCGGTCTGCATTTTTCAGATATTGATAGCCTGATGCACGTTCTCTACGGCCTCCGCGACTCCGGCAACACGTTGATCGTCATCGAACACAACCTCGATGTCATCAAATGCGCCGACTGGATCATCGACATGGGCCCCGAAGGCGGATCCGGCGGCGGCCAGGTTTTGGCGGAAGGCCCGCCGGATGTCATCGCCGCTTGTGAGGCCAGCCTTACCGGCCGGTATTTAAAGACCAAACTTCTGCCCAAAGAGAAATCCGGCAAATCCAAAAAGTAGCCGCACCCACGACCCGCATGCCTTGTTAGCCTGTGTCTGTCCTATCCGATCCGGCGTTTCCCGTTTCCCGTTTCCCGTTTTCAGATTTCAGATTTCAGATTTCAGATTTCTCAATTTCTCAATTTTTTCAAGCCCCCCGGAAATAAGCCAGCGTCGCCGCCAGGCCTTGCTCCAGATTGCTCACCGGCTGGAATCCCGTCGCCGCCAACGCCTCCACGGCCGCCCGGGAATGTTTCACATCTCCCGCGCGCTCAGGCAGATACACGATTTCACTTTTCGATCCCGCCAGGTCCACAATCTTTTCCGCCAGGCCCTTCACCGTAATCATGCCACCATACCCGGCGTTCCGCACCCCCGTCAGTCCGGGGGTCAGCGTCACGTGCCGGATCGCGGCCACGATGTCCTTCACGTAGATGAAGTCGCGGGTTTGCGATCCATCGCCATATATAGTGATGGGTTCGCCCCGCAGCGCCTTTTGGATGAAAATCGGCACCGCCGCCGCATAGGCCCCCGCCGGGTCCTGCCGCGGGCCGAAGACGTTGAAAAATCGGAGGGCGGCGGTTTCCACTTTTCCTTCCGACTGGAAAAAGCGGCACCAGAATTCGCCTTGGAACTTCGTGATGGCGTAAGGGCTTTTCGGCTCCGGGAGCATTTCCTCCGTCTTGGGCACCAATGGGTTATCGCCATAAACCGCCGCCGAGCTGGCAAAAAACACCTTTTTCACGCCCGCCGCCGCCGCCGCTTCCAGCACCTTCACCACGCCCAAGCCATTCAGCTCCTCACACTTCATGGGCTCATGCACGGAGACGGGCACACTGACCATCGCCGCCAAATGAAATACGTAGTCAACGCCGGCCATCGCACCCTCCAACGCGATGTCATCCAATATACAACCCCGCCGCAGATCGACCTCCATGCCCTGCAAATTCCGCGCATGCCCCGTCGCCATGTCATCCAGAACGCGCACTTCCGCCTCGCCCTGAAAAGACTCCGCCAGGTGACTGCCAATAAATCCGGCGCCGCCGGTGATCAGAATGCGCATATGTGATGTCATCATTCCACCAAATTCCTTCCCACGCCAAGTGTTGAATTTGCCGGAACTTTTTGTGTCACCCGTATCTGCCCGGGGTGCCTTGGGACCGCCAAGAATGGAAAACGGGGAATAAGTGGAATGGAGTTTGACAGGGATGAGCTTCATGCTAATGAGACTCTGTATCAAAATAACCTGATTATGAGTCTCATTACCAATTGGATTAAAAATCACCTTGTTGCCACGGG
Source organism: Verrucomicrobiales bacterium (assembly GCA_028293305.1). Lineage (GTDB taxonomy): Bacteria > Verrucomicrobiota > Verrucomicrobiia > Verrucomicrobiales > V1-33 > CAIZWU01. Next base: position 5,096 of record JAQGPD010000338.1, read on the forward strand.
TGTTGCTGTATTTGCGCTGGCTGCTGCGGTGCCTTGGGGACTGGCGGCAGTGCGGGTAGCGAAATCCGGACAACCCCTTAGTCTTGAGGCCATTACAAAAGATCAGCGCCGCAATCGGGATAAGGATATGTCCCAAAAACACGCGGACTCGAAGGAGTTGCGGGCGGTTTTTGTGGATGCTGGTGGCACCACCTGGATTGGCACCAAAGGGGGGCTTTACAGCGGTCGGGAAGGAAAATTTTCGAAAGTTGAAGGCGGTCCGGCGATGGATGTCCGGGGAATCGCCTTGGATGGAGCCACGGGCAATGTCTTCGCCGCCGGCAAGGATGGGACGTGGTTGAAGACTCCCTCGGAGCCTTGGAAAATCATCCGGGAAGGCGAAGCTCACGGACTGAGCCTGCAGGGTTCAACCCTGCTGGTGGCTTCAAAAAAATCCGGAGTCGTCACCTCTGCTGACGCCGGTGCCACGTGGACCCCAATGCCGGGCACGGAAATGTTCGCGGAGATGGAACACCACGACTAGCCCCGGCTGCTCCCCTATCCTTTTTCCCTCCCACCACAACCCATGGCCAAACCCCGCCTCACGTTGCCTGTTATTCTCCGCAAAGGTCATGAAATGCTGGGACTGGCCGGCACGGTCACCCTGGGCATCATCGCCCTTTCCTGCCCTTTCATCGCCCATGGCGGCGGGGCTTGGCTGAAGGATATTCACTACGGAAATTTCCTGCCCCCCGCCTGGCGCTGGTTGTGGATTGACAGCCAGGGCTTGATCCTCGGGCTGCTGGTATTGTCAGGGTGGATGATGCATCGCCGTGCCTTGAAGCGGGTGGCTGAATCCGCCGCCGCCAGGGCCCGCGCGGAAGTGTTGGCGGAAATAAAACGTGGCACGCCGCCCGGACCGGTTCCAGCCCCCTCGTCCGCCGGAGCACCGGTTCCTGTGCTGGCCAAAACGTCCTCCAATCCGGCGCTTTCCTGACTTTTTCCAACCGGCTTCATTTTCCCAGCCGCCGCCCCCCACTATCCGATTTTTATGTCTTCGCTGTTTCAATGGTCCTCGCTGCCCGCAGTTGTTATAGGTTGTTGTCTGCTGGGCCGCACCCCGCTCCTGGCACTGGAAACAAATGTCGCCCTGCCCTTCTCTTCCGCCACTGAGCTGGGCCGTTTGGCCGCACCGGCCAATGGCACCCAGAACAGCATCTTGACGCATCTTTCCAACGGCGGCCCTGGCGGCACCGGGGCGCTCCGATTCACCCCATTGGACGGCATTGTGCTTGAGGGAGAGGAAGGCCCGGAACACCGGATTCTGGCTCTTTATGATGCGGACGCCGCCGGCCCGCTGACGGCGACGGCACTGGATTCCACCGCGGTGAATCAATGGACCACCAGCCTGAAAGTGCGTGCGGCCGATCTCCGCGACACCCCCGCAGATACGAAGGGCAAAGCGGGAGTGCGGCTCGGTTTTGTGGGCGATGCGGTGGTCTCCAATCCTGACAAACCCCAGGAGTCCCTGAATAAACCGCCGCAGACCAGCGCCATCTTTGCCGACTTTAAAATCGAATGGGAAAACTCCTCGTCTTCCATCAAGCAGCCCAAGCTTTCCGTGGAGGTCAAGTCATGGAATGGCAGCCTGGAATCCAAGCCTAGAAGCAAGTTTGAGCTCACTTCCACCACCGGCGATCCCGCCACCAACGCGCTTCAACTGGATGGATGGTATCAAGTAACCCTGACCGTCACGCGCACTTCGTTGACCGCCACCGACTACCTGATCACGGCCACGGTGCATGATCTGGGAGATTCCGGCACGGTGGTTCCGGTGCTGGCCGGGACCAATGGGTTCATCCAATCCATCAACAACGCGCCATTCAGCAACGACACCACGCTGCATCCGTTTGTGTTATTGGAGGCGGATAAAAAAGCGGTTATTGATGACCCTTCCTCCAGCTTCGAGATCGATGATTATTCCTTCTCCACCAGCGCGGTGCCCGGCCCCCAGCCGCCGCCCCCGCCCACCCTGTCCCCGGCTCCTGGAGGCGGCGCCGCGGGTATCAATGCGGTCATTCCATTCACCACCAGCGCTGATTTTGACCTTTTCGCTTACACCAACCAGAATCAGACCACTATCGGTTATTCATCCTTGAACGGCACCGGCTCCCCCGCCTCCGGTGCCGGCGTTTTCCAGACCACCAGCGCCACCGGAGTGGACAAGCGCGTGTTTGCCAACGGCACCTCCACCCGCCTCACCGCCACCGGCCCGGGCACCCAGCAGTGGACCGCCTCCATTGTCGTTCAGGCTCCCACCATCGGCGCCACGCCGTTAGCCAGCAAATACAAAGCCCACACCCGTTTCGGTTTTTTGGCATCGGCCAACATACCGGATCCCACCAAGCCGCAGGACCTTTGGAAACAGAATGTGGGTATGCATGCCGACTTCAAAATCGAATGGGAAAACGCCACCGGAAAATTGCCCACGCTGAGCATTGAAGGGAAGTCCTCCACCGGAAACGGGCAGGAATCCAAAACCGCCAGCAAGTTTGAATCCACCACCTTCAACTCCGCCCATTGGTTCCAGGCCACGCTGAACATTCGCCGGATCACCAACACCACGGATCCTTCCAAACTCCATCTCCTGGCCCTGGAGGCGTCCGTCTATGACCTTGGCCCTCAGGGAACCAGCGAACCCATCCTGCTGGGAACCACCGAACTCGGCAACACCCTGGAGTTCGCCAATGAAGCCTTCAGCACCGCCCCCGCGCTGCGCGGCTCCTTCATGTTGGAGGGTGAAAAAGCCTACGCCGGCACGCCCTACTATAACTATTTTGTGGACGACCTGACCTTCCAAAGCGCCCTGCTGCCGGACCCTTCCAGTCCCGTCACTCCACCGGTCCTGACATTGGCGCTGAATGGCGCGGGCGCGCCTGTGCTCACCTGGCCGACGGCTCCCGGGTGGGTGCTGCAGTCCAGCCCGGATCTTTCCAACAATTCCTGGACTACGCACACCACGGCCACATCCCCGCACACCGCCCCATCCCTCACGCGCTATTTCTTCCGCCTCGCCCGGCCCTGACAGCAGGCTTCCTGACAAAATTTAACGCCTATTTTCCTGACAAACCCTAGCCTGTGAAACCGCCCTGTTCTGCCGCCCGTCCTGCCCGGAGGACGCGCGCCTTCACGCTGGTGGAACTGTTGGTCGCTCTTTCCATCATGGCCACGATCGCGGGCCTGGGCAGTGTCAGTCACCGCACCCTGGCCCGCCACACGCTGCGTCAGCAGGCAGACACGGTTTTGGGCGTTCTAACCGAAGCCCGCGCCACAGCGATGCGGCAAGGCACTCCGGTCAGGATCGCCTTTTCGCTGCCACGTCCTGACGGCTCTGCGGAAAAATCCAATGAAGCCACCGATGACCGGACCCCGCCGGCACCGGCGATTGCGGGCCGCATTTTCACCCTGCCCGCCAACCCGTCCCAGATTCCCATAACAACCAATCCCGCCACCGTGGCCCGCCAGCTTCCCGGTGCCTGGCTGCCCTCATCCCTGACAGAACTCAGCGGCGGATTGCTGGGCCGCTGGACGGCCCTCCCCTCGCTTCCGGATTGGCTGCCGCTGGATTCAAAATTGATTATCGAGACTGATCTCCTGACACAATTCCAGGAGGAAGGACCAGAGGTTTTTGCCCGTCAGAACCTGACGCTTCCGCCTCATTTCAATGGCCGCCCCGGGAGGCGGCTGCAGGGGCGGGAATGCTCATGGATTTCCCCCTATCCGGCTGACTATATGGCCTTTCCAAACCCCGCCCACACCCGGCCCGTCAACCTCCCGGCAGACAACCAGGAGGTCCTGCCCGGCACCGGCAGACGGCTCAAGGATCTTCTGGGAGAACAGCCTCTGCGGCACTTCCCCGCCGCTGCCCGCGCCATTCCCCAGCCGCTTGCCCTGCCCATGCTGGAGTTCCTGCCGGACGGCAGTCTCTCCGCCGCATGGACGGATGAAATCCGCCTCCGCCTGACCTCCCATGACGTGGAAGCCGTCCACTATGATCTGCTGATTGATACCCGCACCGGATCCATCAGGCTGGAGGACTAGCACAATATACACACCCTCCTTTTAATTGCTATGAATCCAGCCCGCAATCTCCCCCGCGTCCAGTCCAGGCGCGGCGGAGTCATGTCCGAGCTGGTCGTGGCGCTGGGCATTCTGGGGATCATCCTGCCAGGAATCACGGTGATGTTCGGAGCCGGCCTCACCCTGTCCAACCGGGCTCTGCGGGAGACCGATCAACAACTCATCACCAGTCAGGTCCAGCACTGGCTGGCGGACCCGGCCCACCTCGGAGGCAGGCAGAAATCGGTTATTCTTTTGTTCGACGACGCCTGCCACCTCCTCCCTGACAAAGCCGCCCAACCGGCCTGGAAAGCGGAACTCAGGCTCGTTCCCAGCCCCGGTTGGGAAAGCCCGCGACTCCAATGTCTGCACGTCCGCTTCCTCTCCGCCGACAGCGGCCGCGAGCTGGGCTCCACCCTCCTGCAACGCGCCATCACTCCCGCATGACTGCCCTCCAGCCGTTGCCCGGTTCCCTTCCGGTGCTTCCCCCGCAGGCCCTGTCCACCTTCCGCCGGCGGACTGGGCAAGGTGGTTTTTCACTCATCGAGCTGCTGACCACCCTGAGCATTTTCACAATGATAGGGGTGCTTTATTCCACGGTCATTGATAACATCTCCCTGTCCGTCAACCGGTCCGCGCGGCATCTGGATGCCTCCGCCACCACCAGAACATTGCAAACCGCCCTGAACCGGGATCTTCACCGGCTCGCCCCTCCCGCCGGGCCCCGGCCGTCTTTCCACTTCGAGCAGAGTCCGGAGGAGACGAATCTATGGCTGACGCTCCGGGCCTCGCCTTCTGATGCTGTTGGCTCGCTCGGAAAACCAATGGTGATTTGCTGGCAATGGCAGCGCTCAACGGGTCAAATCCGCCGGTTTGATCCCGCGTTCGGTCCACCCCATTCCCCAGCCAATTCCGGCACTCTTATCGCCTCCCATCTGACCGGACTAACAGTCAGCCATGCCCGCGAAATTGCCACCGCCCCGGCCCTGCGGTTCACGCTGGAATTCCCGTCCCGGAGCATGCCGGCGGGGACCCCGCAGCCCGCTTCCTGGCCAATGGAACTGCTGCTTCCCCTCCCCTCCTACTGAATCGATTTCCAGCCCACCGGCGGCCTTCCGTCCTCTCGCCATGTCCCCCCGCGCCTCCCGCCGCCCCCCCCGCGGATCCGCTATTCTATGGACACTGGTCATGACGGCCCTTCTCATGATCCTGCTCACCGGTTTCCTCCGGCGCAGCGCCTCCGCCCGCCGGAACGCCATCATCGACCGCCGCGCCGCCGCCGCCGATACCCTGACAGATCTGGCCATGGCGGAAATAACCGCCAAGCTGAACGATGCCTTTTCGACCGAAGCCGGACTGCCCCGCACGGCCCATGTCACCGCCTCTCCCGGCTTGGCGGAAGTGCGGTTTTATGACCTGCCTCCCAACCGCGGCCGCGACACCGGCGCCGCTGCTTTCCGCGAGGACGGGAGCCTGCGGAAACCCTTCGCCAGTAGTTATGACGGCGCCCCCGCCAACCCCCGGCTTATCCCTCTTTTTTCCTGGAAAAACTTCGCCCCGCACTTGCAATATCTAACTATTTCCGGAGGGAAAGCCTCCACCCCCAATCCCTCCTTCAATCCGCATACCCGGTTCAACATCAACACCCCGGATCAACCACTCCTGCCTGGCCTGCCGCTCCTTTCCGGCCTGTCCCCGCAAGCCACCGGCCGGCTCGCCGTGCCTGCCGGCCCAGGCGTATGGAATGATTTCCCTAACCAGATAACCCCCGGCACCGCCGCTCCCGTCCGCCCCGTCTGGGTGCAGTGGATTCCGCTCCTGCGGGACCCGTCCGCCCCTCCCTCGGCGGACAACCGAATCACGGGCCGCTACGCGTATTGGGTAGATGTGGAGAACACCAAACTGCACAGCGGCAGCTCCCTTCTATCCGTTAGAGACCATCCCGAATTTCCCCGCCTCATTGCGGAAAGCGATGCCGCAGGGGGCTTCGGAAGCGCCTTCCGCCAACGGTATGACCACCCGGCCCGGATGGCCCGCGCCACCATGGAAGCGCTCTGTCCCAGCCTCGCCGCCGCCGTGCCGCCTCTTCCCGGAGGCTTTAATCTGCTCCTGGGAAATCCTCCCGTGACACCCCGCACCAGCCGGAATGGTTTGAATGGACCGGGCTTTTCCGCCGGGCCGGCCAGCATGGCACGCGACGCTTTTTTCGGATGGTCGGCGGACGGATCCCTGCCTCCCCTGGCCTCTTCCGCTCCTTACATCGATTGGGATTTTTTCACCGCCCTGACACCTCCGGAGGCTGCCGGAAAATCGTTCGCGTCCACCCTGCGGCGACAGTTGTCCTTCCTCCCCGCCGCGGATATCCACCAACTTCTCCCCCCCGCCTCCACGCCCCGCACCGATCCCCAAACCGCCGCATTCAACGCCGTCCTGACGTCCACGTTGGTCTCCAGCCTGACAAAATCCGGATACGAGGAAAATCTGGATCCGCTCGGCTATCCCCGCACCGACATTTCCGCCTGGCAGCGAACCCTGACTAAAAACCGGACAGCTGCTCCGGAGCCAGCTGAAATCCTTTCATCCCCCCTCTGGACCCGCCTGGCGGATATTGGTTATTACAAAGCACTTTACCCCGCCGCCTGGCCCACCAATGGACAGGACCGCACCCTCGCCCACACTCTGGGAGTCGGCGATTCGGCCAGGGGCTGCGCCCATCTTCTGCAACTGCTGCTCAACCTGGCCGAGGCATCCCTCCCACCGGAAATTCCGCCGCGGATTGATCCTGAGGCGGGCCTGTGCGGCGCGCGAAGTATACCCTATGTTGCAGAGGTCGCCACCCGGGCGCGGTCCGCCCTTTTCCTGCTTCCAGCCGGCGTCCGCAGCGCCTGGCTGACCCGCGCCGCCGCCCGCGATCACACTCTCCTGACAGAATCCTATGGCGGACATCCTTTTGGTTATTACGCTTCGCATGTCATCCTCGACCTCCACCTTGGACTGCTGAATCCTGACCCATTTTCCACAACACCCTTCACCGGTTCACTGGAACTGGATTTCTCCTGGCATCAGTCCCCTCCCGGCTCCGGACTTCCCTCGGGAAACCAAATCCTGACCGCTCCCATCAATGGCATTTACACCGCCACGCCGGAGCCTGGAAATGATCCCACGACGGCCCGCGCCCTTGGTTCCACCTTGTATTTTCCATTGGCCGTCCTGCCTGCAACTGTGCTGGATGATCCCACTTCCGCGACGCTGCTGCGCATCCGGGGCTGGACGATCAAAGGTCCGGACGGCTCGCCGTGGCATCGGGTTCCCCTCCGCCATCCTGGCACCAGCGCCACCCCGCGTCCCTGGTGGGCCATGGCGGGAAATGGTTATAATATTGGCGAGCCCGGTGATGCCAATTCGCTTTTCCCCTACCGCGAAACGTCCGCCACGGCCTGCGCCGTGGGCTGGTTCACGCCGCTCTCCGGACGCCGCCTCCGGCCTGATTCGCTGGCCCTGCCCCTTGAAATCCTGACACCGGGCCAGAGCGATCCTATCACCCTTGGCCAACGGCTGGAAGCCTTCGGCACCGCCGCCGGACTAACCACACGCACGGAACGCGTCGTTTGTGAGGATCCGGTCCTGGGTCACCGCACCGGCGATGACGCCCTGACCGGCCGGGCCGGCACGGGCCACTTTTACGGGGCCTTCGGACACCCGTGGAGACGCCTTCCCATCGAGCGCGCGGAACGCTCCGCAGGCTATGCTTACCGGCCTCCGCTGCCGGGACAGATTCTATTTGAAACGCGCACCCTGACCGGTTCCGCCGCCACCTATCAATCCTCCGGCCAGGACACCCTGACATTTTCCCTGCTCATGCCTTCCGGCACCACGCAGACCCGGAGGGACGTTTCCCTGACTTCTCCCACCTGGACCGCCAGCACCGGTCCGGAAGTGACCTCCACCTATGCCACGCACACGAATTTGTTCCCCATCTTCAGCCAGGTCCTGCCTCCCACCCCGCCGGATTCCCTGACAGGTTTTTCGCTTTGCCCGGAGCTGGAAGGACCTTTGCCCCAGGGGGATCCTGCGTTGGATTTGCTGAACGATTCCATCACGGTGGGTCAGACCACTTTGAAAAATGCGGACATAGAGCCTCCCACCGGCATCAATCCCTCCGGTGATGAGATCGCCAAACTGGACCGCAAAAAAGGATCGCGCGGTTTTTATTGCCACGCGCCGCCGGGCCACTTGTTCAGCTCCACGGGGCAACTGGGCTTTGTCCATTCCGGATTTCCGGGCCGTCCGGTCATGATAGGACCTGATGAGGGCCGCACGCCCTGGCAGCTCAACAGTCCCCTGCATGGACCGCCCATGCGGTTGCTGCTGGATTTGTTATGCGCGCCAGTGCTCGTTCACCCTGACGGAACTCCGGTGACGCAATCCGCGTTCCTTTCCGGGAACCTTCCCACGCGCCCCGGCCCGACATGGAATGTCAATACCGCCATCGCCCATGATCAATATTCCGCCCTGCGGGAAGGCGGCCTGACATGGACCAATCTCAAGGACGAACGCAATCCCTCCAGCCAACCGGTGCATCCCGTCTGGCTACCGCACGCCCAGGGACACACGCCGCGGCTAACAGGAAACGAGTCGTGGCACGGGAAGTCGCTCAAGGACACGCTGCAGAAAAATCCCGGGCATTTGCTGGACCCGAATCTCTCCCCTTATGTCACCCTGCCCCGCGCCTGGGATATGCGGATCCGGTTTTTGTCAGGAGACTACTCCACCACCCGCACCGGACCCGCTGATCTCTGGGGGCCCGGCAATGCGCTGCCGCTGTATTCCGGCAGCGGTGCCTTCACTTGGCGGCCCGGACGGGGAGCGGGACCAGCCGGCCAGTCATGGGTGGATTTCTCGCCGGATTTCCCGGGCCAGGGAGCCTTGGCCGCGTTTGGCACGGACGGCCGGAAAAATGATAGCAATGCGAATGACACCCTGCTCAAAGGCCGTTTCGCCGCCGACCAGAATCTGTCCATCCTGACCCGACGGGATCTTTACCAACCGCTCCATCACATCACCCGCCACAGCCTGTTTCCGCTCCGGCATTTTTCCAGTGATCTCCCCCTGCAATATACCCTGCACGCCGATCCTGCGGACCTCCGAACGGCCCTGAATCCGCGCCAGCATCCCTCCGCCACACCTGACAATCCGGAAATCACCCCCGCCACCGCCGGCACATGGGAAGGCAGCGGTTTTCCTGGCGGCGCGCATTCCAGCGGCGTGTTCTACCAGGCACCCTTTGCCCTTCTCCAGCCCCACGCGGGCACCAGCGCCAACGCTTTTTCAATCTATATCGTCGCCCAGGTCATCGATGACACCGCGCCGGCAAATCCGGACCAGCCCAACAGCGGACCGGGCCACATGGACCCGGGCGACGGTGTCATCCGCGAAGTCTGGTCGCGCCTTCTCGTGGAACGCGTCCCCGGGTCCCAGCCTCCGCAATGGCGGACCGTGTCCAGCATCCGGTTGGATAAATAAGCGGCCAGCTTTTCCATCTGCAGCCTCGCCTTGCACGTTCGGAACCACCCCAGTCTCAAGTCCCACCCCGGATCCACGCCGGGCTGCGTCGGGCTGCCGACGGTTCATTGCAATTTGCGGCTTGCCGGAAACACGCCGTTGTGCAATTGATAGGGCATGAACGGGAACGACGCTCCACAGCCCATCAGTCTCGAAGACGCGCAACGGATATGGAACTTGCAGAAGCAGAAGCTGCCGCTCGAAATACACGATCAGGAACTGCTGCTGCAGGCCGCCGAGTGGCAAATGTGGGTCAGCCACGGGATCCGTCTCTAACGCGAGACCACATTTAACACTTTATCAGCCCAAAAGCCAGCCACGCGGCAACAGGCGGCCAACGAGGAAATCCGCCAAACTCCCAGTCCGGATCGTCAGGCCAGATTTTCCGCATTCGAAGCGAAACCTCCCAGAAGCTTTTATTTCCTGCCGCCCGCCCGCGCCGGAAGATGAAAAGACATAAGGCCGCCCCTCCGGCGCTTGTCTTCGCCGTTCAGGCTGCCGCAGGGGACCAATCAAGGAATTCCGATTCCCCCCTGCTGGATTGCTGATTTACGGTTGTCATCGCCCCCCCAGATACGAATATTCACGTCCCCAATTTTTCATCCCTCCCACCGGGCCATCCATCATGCTGCAATTGATTCTTCGTAAAATCGTCGGTTCCAAGAACCAACGCGAGCTCAAAAAGCTCTGGCCCATCGTGCAGCAGGTCAACCGCTTGGAGGAGCAACTCCAGAAGCAGCCCGAGTCCGCCCTGCATGAAAAGGTCGCCCTGTGGCGCGCGGATCTGGCCAAGTTGGACAAATTTCCCGAAGTCCAGGCCTACCTGACCAAAATTCTCCCGGAAGCCTTCGCCGTTGTCAAAAACGCCGCCCGCCGCCTCGTCGGAACCAAACTCATGGTTTGCGACCACGAGCTGTCCTGGGAAATGGTGCACTTCGACGTCCAGCTCATCGGGGGCATGACCCTGCATAACGGAAAAATCGCCGAAATGGCCACCGGCGAAGGCAAAACCCTCGTCGCCACCCTGCCCCTTTTCCTCAACGGCCTCACCGGCCGCGGCGTCCACCTCATCACTGTCAACGACTACCTCGCCCGCCGCGACTCGGAATGGATGGGCTACCTCCTCCGCTACCTCGGCCTCAGCGTTGGTGTCATTCAACACGACCAATCCCCCCAGGAACGCCGCGCCCAATACGCCTGCGACGTCACTTACGGCACGAATGCCGAGTTCGGCTTCGACTACCTGCGGGACAACGGCCTCGCGCAAAGCGTTGAGGAACAAGTGCAACGCGGCCATTGGTTCGCCATCGTGGACGAAGTGGACTCCGTCCTCATCGACGAAGCCCGCACCCCGCTCATCATTTCCGGACCGGTCACCGTCGACACCCATCAATACGACAAATTCAAACCCTACGTCGAAAAACTCGTCCGCCAACAAGGCACCCTGCTCAACCAGATCGCCAGCGAAGCCAAGGAACAGGTGGACAAAAAAGACTGGGAAGGTCTTGGCCGCAGCCTCTTCAAACTCAAGCTCGGCCAGCCCCGCCACCGCGCCCTCATGCGCATGAGCGAGGAGCCGGAATACCGCCGCGCCCTTGAAAAAGAAGAACTCAGCCACTACGCCGACCCTCAGAAAAAGACGCTCTACGCGCTGAAGGAACAACTCTACTACAGCATCGACGAGAAGTCCCACGAAGCCGACCTCACGGATATGGGCCGCCGTTTCCTGGATCCGGATGATCCTGACGCCTTCGTCCTGCCGGACCTCGCCACGCTCTTCGCGGAGATCGATGGGTCTGAGCAATCTGCCGAAGAACGCACCGCCGCCAAGGAAGCTGTCCAAGCCAAAATGGACTCCCAGGCCCAGCGCATGCATAACATTTCCCAGCTGCTGCGCGCCTATTGTCTCTACGAAAAAGACGTCCAATACGTCGTCGAGGATAACAAGGTGATGATCGTGGACGAGCACACCGGCCGCAAGATGCCCGGCCGCCGCTGGTCGGACGGCTTGCACCAAGCCGTTGAGGCCAAGGAAGGCGTGCAGATTGACAAAGAGACTCAGACGCTCGCCACCATCACCATTCAAAACTACTTCCGCCTGTATAAAAAACTCGGCGGCATGACCGGGACGGCGGAAACCGAGGCCTCCGAATTCCACGATATTTACAAGCTGGACCTCCTGGTGGTGCCCACGAACCGCAAGGTCACCCGCACGGACGGCAACGACAAGATCTACAAAACCCGCCGCGAAAAATACAATGCGGTCATCAACTTCATCAAGGAACGCCACGCGCTCGGCCAGCCCATCCTCGTCGGCACCGCCTCCGTGGAATCCTCGGAAACCCTCGCCCGCATGATGAAGCGCGAGAAAATCCCCCACCAGGTCCTCAACGCCAAATTCCACCGCACGGAAGCGGAAATCATCTCCCTCGCCGGCCAGCGCGGCGCCGTTACCGTCTCCACCAACATGGCCGGCCGCGGCACCGACATCAAACTCGGAGCCGGCGTCGCCGAACTCGGCGGTCTCCTCGTCGTCGCCACGGAACGCCACGAATCCCGCCGCATCGACCGCCAACTCCGCGGCCGCTGCGCCCGCCAGGGCGACCCCGGCGAATCCATCTTCTTCCTCTCCTTCGAGGACCAACTCATGCTCAACTTCGGCGCAGCCGAACGCATGACCAAACTCATGGAGAAAATGGGTCTCGAAGATGGCCAGGAACTCGAACACCCCTGGCTGAACCGCTCGGTCGAAAGCGCCCAAAAACGCGTCGAGCAACGCAACTATACTTATCGCAAACGCACCCTGGAGTTTGACGACGTGCTGAACAAACAGCGCACCGTCATCTACACCTTCCGCAACGAATCCCTCGCCACGGAAGACCCCCACGGCCTCATCATCGAAACGATCGAGGAAGCCATCCCGGAAAAAGTCGCCGAATTCTATAACACCGTCGAAGGCACTCCCGACCTCGACGGCCTTCTCCAGTGGCTGAACCTTACCTTCCCTCTGCGCCTCACCAAGGAAGCCGCCGCGTTGGAATCCCGGAATGCCGAGGGCAACACCAACTGGATTACCGATCAGGTCAAAGCCGCCTACGAACTCAAGACCAACACGGAATACCCCGAAGCCCTCAAAGGCCTTGAGCGTTACGTCCTGCTCAACGCCATCGACCGCCTTTGGCAGGAACATTTGTATAACATGGACGCCCTCCGCGACGGGGTGCACCTGCGCCAGTTCGCCCAAAAGGATCCGCTCATCGAATACAAAACGGAAGCCTACGAACTGTTCTCCACCCTCATGGGCAACATCCGGAACGAGATCCTCAACAATCTCTTCCGCAGCACCACCAACCTCCGCGCCTTCGAGGAACTCCTGGCCAGCCTCCCCCAGCAGCTCAGCGGCGGCGGCAGCGAGGACGATCCCGATATCCTCCCCCCCGGCCAAGGCCCGTCCCTCCGCCTGCCCCAGCCCCCACGCCAGGCGGCCCCCGTCCAGCAGGCTCCGCAACAACAACAGAATCCCCCCCCCGCCATCCAACTCGGCGGCAGCGGCACCATCACCCTCAGCGGCGGTTTCCCTATCAAACCCCGTCCAAAGCCCGAGCCGGCACCGGAACCCCCGGCCGCTGAGTAATCGCGGATCCTGGCCAAAGCCCGGCCCGCCCCAGAGCCCGGCCCACGAGTCACAAAACGCAACCCATCCCCCAAAGGGCTCCGAAGCTAACACTTCGGAGCCCTTTTTTCTTTCCTTCCGCCCCACTCACCAAATTGTCAAAAATGCGCCTGCCCAAGCTCCCGCCATCCCTTGGTTCACGCAGCCCTGTGGGGCCATCGGGTCCTTCGTATATATTTCGTCCTTTATGTCCCTTCCGTCCTTTTAGTCCTTTTTGTCCTTCCATTGCCGCCTCCCCAGTTCCAGAAAAAACAAAAATTTGACATAGTGTAGTTTATACACCACCATCCCCCATGCCCCACACGTATGAGTATCCCAGACCCGCCCTGACCGTGGACGCCGTGGTCTTCGGCCTGGATGCCGGGGAACTCAAAGTGCTCCTCATCCAACGCGGCCTGGCTCCCTTCAAAGGCCAGTGGGCGCTCCCCGGCGGCTTCGTCCACGAGGATGAAAACCTTGACCAAGCCGTGGCCCGCGAACTTGAAGAAGAGACCGGTCTTTGTCAGGTTTTCCTGGAACAACTCTACACGTTCGGTGCCGTGAAGCGTGACCCGCGCGAACGCATCGTCAGCGTCGCCTACTATTCGTTGGTGAATCTGTCGGACCACACCACCCGGGCCTCCACCGACGCCTCGGACGCCCAATGGTTCTCCGCCGCCGCGCCCCCTGCCCTCGCGTTCGACCACGCGGAAATACTGACCACCGCCCTGACACGTCTCCGGGCCAAGCTCCGCTATCAACCCATCGGATTCGAACTGCTCCCGGAAAAGTTCACCCTCACGCAACTCCAGCGACTCTACGAAACCGTCCTCGCCACC
>JAQGPD010000342.1 GCA_028293305.1 Verrucomicrobiales bacterium
ATCAACCCCTCACGCTTACAGTCCCCACAGCCCGGGGGCTTTCAAACTCACGGGACGGGCGCGCCCGGAAGCGGCCGGTTCAATATCCCCTCCACGCACGGTGATCTGTCAGGAAACACGCTCCGCATTGGGAGCGGCCGTCCGCGCGGGGGCGGCGTCCGCTCTGGAAACGGAGCCGGGACTGGAGGACGGCGGCGACGGAGCCGGGCCTTGGACCGGTGGGACCGGCGAGGGATCCGTGACGGGGCGCACGGGGAAATGCAAAGTGTAAACCACCATGCCTTCCGCCAGGGTGGCGGACGCCTTTCCCTCCATGGTCTCCATGATCCGGCGAACGAGGGCCAGCCCGATGCCGGCATTCCCGCGATGCCCGCTGGCATTGGGATCGCCCCGCCAGAAGGGGGAAAAAGTGCTCTCCAGAATCTGTTCCGTGAGGCCTGGATTGGTGTTGGAGACGGAGATGCGGGCCTGGTTTCCACGCGCTTCCGCCCGGATGATGATCTGGCCACCCTCGGGGGTGTAGGCGGCGGCGTTGTCAAAAAGATTCCGCAGCACGATCTCGATCAAGGCCACGGGAATGATGATATCGCTGGCCGGTTCCTCGACTTGCCAGACGACCTTCAGGCGGCGCTCGGAGGCGCGGTCGAAGGTGGGGCGCCAAGCTTTCCGCAGCAATTTGGACAGGGAGACGGCCTCCTGGGAAAATTCGCTGACCTGATGCCCGCTTTCCAGCCGCGCCAGCAATAACAAATGATCAACCACGCGCTGCATGCCGTTCTGGGATTCCAAAATGCCATCCAGCGTCTCCTCATATTCCTCCACGGACCGGGTGCGGCTCAGGGCCAGCTCCACGCGGCTGCGGATGGCGGCGAGGGGATTCCGCAGTTCATGCGCGGCATTCGAGGTGAACATGCGCTCGTGCTCGATGGCCGCGCCGACCCGGTCCATGAGGGCATTCAGCCGACCGACGACGGGCTGAATTTCCGTGGGGGCGCCGGGCAGGCCGAACCGCAAGTCGCTGTCCACCAAGGGCATGGCTTCAATCTGCCCCGCCAGCGCGGAGACGGGCCGCACGCCCCGCCGGACGATCCAGCGGGTGGCTCCCATGAGCACCAGAGTGGTGCAAAAGGCGGTTTTGATCAAAAACCACCGGACCTGATCCAACGCCGCCTGCAACTGGCCGGTATGCCGGGCGATGGCGATCTGGACTTTGACCGGCTCATCGACGCCGATTTGGTTCGGCACAAATTCCCTCGAAACCAAGCGCGCCGGAGTTTTGCCAAAAAGCAGGATGTCCGAGAAAAAATATCCGCCATCCTGCACCGGAGCCCGCGGCAGATCCGTGCCCTGCAGGCCCGGCGAACGGAAGAAAAACTTTCCCTGAGGCAAAAACCAAAACTGCACGTAGTCCGGATTCGCGGGATCGCTGACGCGCTTCCACTCCGCTGTGCCCATATTCCACTTGGGCATGCCCTCGCGCAGGGAAAAAGTCGTTTCATAAAAACGGAGCTTTTCCTCCAGGGCGGAGTCGAACTCCTCCCGCAGATGGGAGTCCACCACCCGGTAAATGACCACTCCGCCCAGGGCCAGAGTGACGGTGAGGGAAGCCAGGATGCCGAAGAGCAGCCTCCCCTGCAGGGACTTGGGTTTCAGTCGCATGACAGGGAGGCAACCCGGTCAGGCCGCGCGCTCTTCAAGAATATAGCCCATCCCGCGACGGGTGTGGATCAGCTTCGGCTTGTCCTCGCGCTCGATTTTCCGGCGGAGATAGGCGATGAAGACGTCCACGACGTTGCTTTCGGGATCCTGATTGAAATCGTAAAGCTGCTCCCAGATTTCAGCCCGGCTGACCACTTCACCGGTGCGCATGGCCAACAGCTCGATCAGCGAATACTCGCGGGCGGTTAATTCCAGCGGCACTCCGGCGCGGGAAGCGGATTTGCGGTTCGTATCGATTTCCAAATCACCCACGCGGATGACGGGGTCCTTCACATTGTGGGTCCGGCGCAGCAGGGCGCGCACGCGGGCCATCAATTCGTCGAGGGAAAACGGTTTCACCAAATAATCGTCCGCACCGGCATCCAGTCCGGTCACGCGGTCGCCCACGGCATCACGGGCGGTGATGATGAGGACGCTGGTATCGGAGTTCTGGGCGCGCATTTTCTGCAGCAGCTCCACGCCGTCCAGATTCGGCAGCATGAGATCCAGAATAGCCAAGGCGTATTTGTTTTCCGTCGCCAGCCACAGCCCTTCCGAGCCATCACCGGTTTCGTCCACAGCACAGCCACTTTCCCGCAAACGCTGTCCGATGGACTTGCGCAGGGGCTCATTATCTTCAACGACCAGCACTTTCATTTTTCAGGGAATGGTATAGGGGGGGGATCCTGGTTTATATAGGGGTGAGCCATAAAATGGCAGACTTCGGGAGGCTGCGCAATCGCTCGGATGGAAGGGGGCATATTCAAATACGCGTTCCATCCCTTAACTGCGCCGCCGGATGTGTCTGATGTTCATCATAATCCACGCCTCATTAAAGTTCCGCGAATCTTTCATCTTTTTTTCGAAAATTTTCATAGCCCCGGAAAACCATCAGGCAATCCCTGATTCCGCAGTCCGG
>JAQGPD010000369.1 GCA_028293305.1 Verrucomicrobiales bacterium
CGGCGTCATCATGGGCACCCACAACACCATCGACCGCGGCGCCATCATCGGCGGAAATCCCCAATCCCTCTCCTTCGACCCCGCCACCCCCAGCGGCGTCCGCATCGGAAATCATAACACCTTCCGCGAACACGTCACCGTCCACCGCAGCACCCGCGCCGGCGGCGAAACCCTCATCGGCGATCACAATTTTCTCATGGCCCACAGCCACCTCGGCCACGACTCCACCGTCGGGAATAACAACGTCATCGCCAACGCCGTCCTCATCGCCGGCCACGTCAGCGTCGGCAACCGCTGCTTCCTCGGCGGAAGCTCCGTCTATCATCAATTCATCCGCATCGGCGACCTCGCCATGGTCCAGGGAAACTCCGCCCTCTCCGCCGACCTCCCGCCCTACTGCATCGCCCACGAGACCAACCTTCTCGCCGGCCTCAACGTCGTCGGCCTCCGCCGCGCCGGCATCGACAGCCCCTCCCGCCTGGAGCTGAAACGCCTCTACCGTCTCCTCTTCCAACACCGCCTCGGCCCCGTCAAAGCCGCCGCCCTGCTCCTCCCGGACGCCACTTCCGAAACCGCGATAACACTTCTCCGGTTCATCGCCGCCACCGGTTCCAAAGGCCTCGCCACCCCCGGCCAAGGCCCGCAATAATTCTCAATCCAAACAGTGCACCACCCATCGCCAGGCACTCGATTCAAAATAGGATCAATAAAATGGGTTGTCGGCGAAAACAGAGCCCCAACCACTCCCATGGGGCTGTTGCCCCAAAAAAATATCACCACGCAGCGACCACGAAATACGGCCGCTCAGCGGCCACGAATTACGACCGCGTAGCGGTCACGGAAGGTAGCCGTGGGATTCATTCCACGGTCGTTAGGAGCAAGTTCTTCCGTCGCGTAGCGACGACGGAAAAGAGCGTGGACAACAAAGCGATTACCGGCTGAAACCGCTCTGGCGCCTCCCGCCCTCCCCTCCGGGAGCCACTCGTTGACCCATCACCCATCCCACGATTTCCTCCACACGGTCCTCACCCCTAGCCTTTCGGCTGCGGAGCCCACCAGGTGATCGAGGCCAGAGTCGTTTCCTCACCAAACACGTGTTTGGCCGCCCGCAGGTTCAAATCCACCGCCACCGCCTGCAGGCCCAACGCGAAAACCATCGCGAATCCACTCACCGGATTGATCTTCCGCGAGTAAAATAACAAACCCAGACACGCCACCCCGATCGGCAGCGCATAATTCAAAGCCTTCACCACTGCCAACTCCATGTCACCAGGCACAACCTCGGCCGCCTGAATCTGCAGCGCCACCTCCCCATAAAAACGCGAATACAACGCAAGCAAAATCTGGCACACCGCGCACCCGACCGCCGTCCAGTAAAGTATGTGTTTAAATTGCATATAAAACCCTGATGAATATGGAATTTACAATATTTTCCAGTGTTTTCAAGCCTCTAAACACATTTTCAGCATAATCAGGCGTAGTTCCGGACAGCGCCCGAAAAAGTTTTCCGGATCCCTGACGAACCACTATCCATTGTCCTTGTTAAATGTCACTGCCGCGCCGCTCCCCGTTCACGGTGCTTTTTGAACATTTCCAAAGTATTCGCCCGCTCCTCCGCGTGATCCACCATCGGCTCCGGGTAGCTGCGGTCGAAAAGCCCGCCGCCACCGCCCCGCTTCCCATCCGGCGGGCCCAGCAGCCGCTCCATCGGGGCCGACTTCAGTTCCGGCACCCAATGCCGGATGTATTTCCCCTCCGGATCATAACTCTTCGTCTGCGTCCACGGATTCTGAATCCGGAAATAAGGCGCCGCGTCCGCCCCCGTTCCCGCACTCCATTGCCACCCGCCGTTATTGCTCGCTATTTCCCCGTCCACAAGCGCCTGCATGAAATATTGCTCCCCCATCCGCCAATCGATCCTCAGGTCCTTGCACAGGAACATCGCCGTGATCATCCGCACCCGGTTATGCATCCGCCCCGTCGCCGCCAGCTCCCGCATCCCGGCATCCACGATCGGAAATCCCGTCGTCCCCTCCTTCCACCGATTGAATATTTTCTCATCCCAACTCCACGGCAGACCCCGCCATTGCTCATCAAACTCCTCCTTCAGCACTTCCGGAAAATGATATAAAATCTGCATATAGAAATCCCGCCACGCCAATTCCCCCACATAGGTATGGCAGCCCCGTTTCACCTCCGCGTCAGCACTTCCCGCCGCCAGCGACGTCACCTCCGCATACAACTCCCTGACAGAAATCGTCCCCATCCGCAGATCCGCCGAAAGCCCCGAAGTCGTCTCCCCCGACGGCGTGTTCCGCCGCTGCGCATACCCTCCGATCACCCGGTCCAGCGCCCGCCGCATCCGGGCCCGCCCCGCCTTCTCCCCACCCTCCGCCACCTTCGCGCCCGAAGCCTGCAAGCCCCACGTGCTCAACGCGGGACAGCCCCCGGACATCACGCCCGAACCCGCCCAGCCCAACCGCCGCACCGCCGGCAACACCGGGGGTTTTGCCAGCTGCTCCCAATTCCTCCGGTAAGGCGTGAACACCCGGTAAGGCTTCCCGCCCGCGGTTAGAACCTCATCCCGCTCATGCAGGGTCACATCCTTGAAAGCCTCCACTCCCACCCCCTGTCCTGACAACTTTTTGTGCAGGCGGCCCTCCACCGCCTGACCGTAAGGATCCGGATCCTTGTTATAGAAAACCGCCTCCGCCTTGGTCTCCCTGACAAGTTTTTCCAATTCCTCCACCGCTTCACCCTCACGGAAAATCAGACGGCCCCCGGCCTGCTTCACCTCCTCCTCCAACTCTCCCAGACACTCCGTCAAAAAACCCTGACGCACCGGCCCGGTCCAGTGGTGACTCCCCTTCCAGGCACTGACCACATACACCGTCACCACCTCATCGGACGCCAGCGACGCCGCATGCAGCGCCGTGTTGTCCGTGAGCCGCAGATCACGCCTGAACCAATGAATCACCCGGGAATACTTTTTTGTCGACATCCCCTCCCACTACGCCGCCCATCCCGACCTCGCCGCCGCAAAATGGACCCGTTCAAAAAAATCCCAACCATCCTCCGTAACAAGGTCCGTCCCGGCTTTGCCCCCAGAGCCCCGGCTAACGCATACCAACCATCCAACCCGCCACCTTTCCACTAACTGTAGCAAGGCCCGTCCCGGCCTTGTCAGAGCCCCGGCGAACGTCCCACAACCTTCCATCCCGCCAACCCGCTATGGCCAGAAAAACACACGCTCCCGGATCGGTCCCATATCGGTCCCAAAAAATCGCCGGAAGTATTCCGCCCCTAACTTCAAGCCATGATCGATTCAAAAACCGGACGGTTTCCTGAAATCGCTTCAGCCACCGCTTTCGCCGGGTGCGCCAACGCATAAGCCAGAGTCTCTTCCGTGCATGCACCGATCACTGCGTGGAACCGGGCCCGCAGTGCCACTTCCGCCCCCGCCTCCACCATCCCGCCGACCGCCGCCACCGGCTTGCCCAGCCGCCGCGACATCTCCGCGACCCGCGCCGGACCTTTGCCGTGCATGGTCTGCGCATCCAGACAACCTTCCCCGGTAATCACCAGGTCCGCCTGCCGCACCGCGTGCTCCAGCCCCGTGACTTCCGCCACAAGGTCAAATCCAGGCCGCGTGGCCGCTTTGCAAAAACTCATCAATCCAAAACCCAATCCACCCGCCGCACCGGCCCCGGGCTCGGTCCGGAAATCCACCCCCAGTTCCTTCTTCACCAAATCCGCCAAATGCTCCAGCCCGGCCTCATACTGCGGCAGGCGTTCCAAGGTCACGCCCTTTTGCGGGCCATAAACCGCCGTCGCCCCTTCCTTGCCCAGCAAAGGATTCGTCACGTCGCACGCCGCGGTCACCTGCGGCAGATTCAAACCCTCGGGCCTGACAATCCGCGCCACTTCCAACAAATTCGCCGGACAGGGCTCGATGGCCTCGCCCGCTTCATTCAAAAATTGATAGCCCAGCGCCCAGGCCATGCCGCTGCCGCCGTCATTGGTCGCGCTGCCGCCGATGGCCACCACCAGATGCTCCGCGCCCAACTCCATCGCTTTTTTCATCAGCTGACCCGTGCCCGCCGTGTTCAGACGCCACGGATTCCGATGCGCCGCCGGCACCAGCTTCAAGCCGGACGCCTCACTCATTTCAATAACCGCCGTTTTGCTCCCCGGCAGCATCGCGAATCCCGCCAACACCTCTTCCCCGCGCGGTCCGGAAACCTTAGCCGTATGCCATTCACCACCAAGGGCTTCACAAATAACCAGCGACGTCCCCTCCCCGCCGTCCGCCATCGGCCGCAGCAGGCACTCCGCCCGCGGCCACAACTCCAGCACCCCCTGCGCAACCGCCGCGCACGCTTCCGCCGCCGACAAGGTCCCCTTGAACTTATCGCAGGCAATCAAAACAACAGGAGCGGACGCAGGCATGGGAAAAAAATTGGTGGGAAAATTCAGAAACCAAAAGACCCCTCAGTCTGACCGTCCCTCCGCCCTCTTGTCAATGCGGACTAAGCCCCACAATCCCACTTCCCCCCACCCAAAATCCCCACCCCCCCAAAAAGGACCAAGACCCTACAAGTCCCCCCCACCGCCCCAGCCCCCCAAAAGGACCGCGACTTTGTAAGTCGCCCCAGCCGCCCCGGTTCCCCAGTCGCCTCGGTCCCACCCGCCCCATCCCCCCATTGCCTCAGCCCCCCAAAAGGACCGCGACTTTGCAAGTCGCCCCAGCCGCCCCGGT
>JAQGPD010000390.1 GCA_028293305.1 Verrucomicrobiales bacterium
TGGTGTCAGGGAACGGCTTTCTTTTTGAAGAAAATCAGATGTTGCCAGGGGAGGCCGTCGAATTCGCGGTCCACTTCGAAGCCCATGGGGAGCCATTCGCGGCGGATTTGTTCCTTGGACATTTTGTGTTCGGGTTTGATAGGGACTTTGTTGTCCTCCGCGCGGTATTCGACGAGGGCGATGCGGCCTTCAGGTTTCAAGGCGGCGTGCATGGCTTTGAGTTGGTGTTCGGGATGGCTGAATTCGTGATAGACATCGACGAGCAGGATGAGGTCGCAGGAGGCGGGCGGGAGTTTGGGATCGTGATAGGTGCCGAGGATGGGCTGGATGTTTTTGAGTCCGCGGCCGGCGGCGCGGGCGTTGAGCATGTCGAGCATTTCCTGTTGGATATCGACGGCGAGGATTTTTCCTTTTTCGCCGGTCAGGGTGGACATGGTGAGGGCGTGGTAGCCGCTGCCGCAGCCGAGGTCGCAGATGTTCCAGCCGGGTTGGATGCGGAGTTCCTTGATCATGAGGGCGGCGTTTTCCTCCTGCTCGCGGTTGGCGCGCATGAGCCATTCCGCGCCGGTCCAGTGCATGGTTCTGGCGATGGTGCGGCCTTTGTATTCCGTCAGGGCGGGAGGGTCGGCCTCCTCGGCGGCGGGAAGATTCAGGGTGGGCAGGAGGAGGAGCAGGCAGAGGAGGAGGCGTCGCATGCGGAAGGATACGCGGGAAACAGGGGAGTCCAGACAGGGAATTGGCGATTGCGCGGTGGCGGGCGTTGTGGGAAAACCGGCCATGTTTGATCTTACCGACAAGACTGCGGTCATCACCGGTGCCGGACGCGGCATTGGCCAGGCCATCGCGATGAATTTTGCTTCCGCCGGCGCCCGGGTGGCGGTGGTGAGCCGCACGGAAACGAATGCGGCGAAAGCGGCGGCGGAGATCAATGCGAAATATCCCGGCGTGGCCAGGCCCTATTTTGTGGACGTGGCGGACGGCGCGGCGGTGGCGGAGATGGGCAAGCAGGTGCTGGCGGACTTCGGCTCGGTCGATATTTTGGTGAACAATGCGGGGCTGACGCGCGACGGGCTCACACTGCGGATGAGCGAGGAGGACTGGGATGCGGTTTTGGACACGAATTTGAAGGGCGCTTTCAATATGTTGAAGGCGTTTCAGAGGTCGATCCTGAAGCAGAAGGATGCGCGCATCATCAATGTGGCCAGCATCATCGGGTTGATGGGCAATGCGGGGCAGGCGAACTACGCGGCGAGCAAGGCGGGCTTGATTGGTCTGACGAAAAGTCTGGCGCGGGAGTTCGCGGGACGCGGAGTGACGGTGAATGCGATCGCTCCGGGGTTCATCGCCACGGACATGACGGATGTTTTGAATGACACGGTGAAGGCGGGGATCCTGGCCAAGATTCCGTTGGGCACGATGGGGAATGTGGAGGATATCGCGTCGGCGGCGCGGTTTTTGGCGAGTGCGGAGGCGCGGTATATTACCGGGCAGGTGTTGGTGGTGGACGGTGGGATGGTGATGTGAGGCGGGGAAGGGAAGGGAAGGGACAAAAAGGACAAAAGGGACGAAAAGGACCAAAAGGACCCTAGGACGGAAAGGTGCTGCCAGGGGTGAACCGTGGTCTACTGACGACTGGCCGCTGACCGCTGACGACTGGCCGCTGACTGCTGTCTGCTGACTGCTGACTGCTGACTGCTGACTGCTGTTTTTAACAAATGATCCGCTCCCCGCCCTCCCGCGGCCTTAGTTCTTTTTCTTCTTGGAATTCGAGCTGCTGCCGGTGTAGCCGCGTTTGTCGCCTTCGCGGGTTTCGTAGGTGTTTTTGCTGAGGCTGATGCCGCGTTTTTGATACCACTCTTTGCTGTGGTAACCTTCGGGCACGTCGCCGCGGGTGCCGTCGCGGACTTTCACGAGACGGATTTCGTCGTCGCTCCGGCTGTTGTTGCTGCTGCTGCTGCTGCGATTGTTGTTGGAGCTGCGGCGATAGTCGTTGTCGTGATCATGATCGCGGTCGCGGGAGGAGTAGGAGCGGTGGTTGTTGTCGTAGTAGCGGGGGCCGCCATTGTAGGATCGGGAATAGCCGCTGCTGTAGTAGCCGCCTCCGGAGCCGGAGTAGTAGGGTCGGCTGGAGTAGCTGCTGTAGCCGGGGCCGTCGTCATAACCGCCGCCGCCGTAACCGCCGCCACCGCCACCGTAACCGCCGTAGGCACCGGGGGCGACTTCGCAGGAGGGGAGCGCGGCAAAGGCGCAGATGGCTAGGAGGGGGCGGAGGAGGGTGTGGGCGTTCATGGCGGGAAGTGGGGGTTTGACGCTGAAAGTTTGGACGGTATTCAAAGGAAATACGCGGGCTTACGCAATCACGGAACGCATTAATTTGTCCCGAAGTAACGGTCCCCGGCATCGCCCAGGCCGGGGGTGATGTAGGCTTTGTCGGTGAGGCCGTCGTCGATGGAGGCGGTGAAGATGGGGATGTCCGGATGGGCGGCCTGGAAGACGGCGATGCCCTCCGGAGTGGCGAGGATACTGACAAAAACGATGCGGGTGGCGCCGGCTTCCTTCAGTTTATCCGCGGCGGCGGCTCCGCTGTGGCCGGTGGCCAGCATGGGGTCCACGAGGAGGACATCCGCTTCCGCGATGTTGCGGGGGAGTTTGAGAAAATAGCTTTCGGGGCGTTTGGTTTCCTCATTCCGGGCCATGCCGATGTGGCCAATGAGGGCGTCCGGCAGCAGGGATAGGATGCCCTGCAGCATGCCGAGTCCGGCGCGGAGAATGGGGACGACGACGACGGGACGGGCCAGGATTTTGCAGGTGGCGGGGGCGACGGGGGTGGGGATGATTTCGGTTTTGACCCCCAGGCTGCGGGTGGCTTCGAAGGCCATGAGCATGGCGAGTTCATGCACGGCGCGGCGGAAACTTTCGGGTTCGGTTTCGCGGTGCCGGAGGCGGGCGAGACGGTCCTGCACGATGGGATGGTGAACTACGGTGACTTCCATGGTGCGGAGGCTAGCGGGGACTGTGCCGGGGGGCGGGTTTTTGTTGGGAAGTCGGCGGAGGAGGTCGGAAGTCAGCGGTCGGCGGTCAGCGGTCGGCGGTCGGCGGTCGGCTGGTCAGCGGTCGGCTGGTCAGCGGTCGGCTTGTCGGCTTGTCGGCTTGTCGGCGGTCAGCAGCGAATTTGGAAGCGAATGGTTGGCGGGTGAGCTGTTGGGGAATCAGCAGCCAACTTGCGGCCATCCCCCGGGGTGGGACCGGGGGATGGCGTTTTGTTATGTTGCTTGCCCGGCATGGGCCGGGAGGGAGTGCGGGGAACTCGGTTCAGCCGAGCTGGTAGGGGGCGCGGTAGCCGCGGGTGAGGAGTTTGGCGGCTTCCGGGTTGTTGAGGATTTCCTCCTTGGCGCTGTCCCACTGGATTTTGCTCTTGGTGAGCATGGAGATGAGGCAGAGGTGGCCGGGGATGGCGGAGTGGTGGGCGGTTTCCACGGGGGTGATGGTGCGCTTTTTGGCGACCACGGCATCGATCCAGTTTTTGAAGTGGTTGCCGGAGCGCTCGATTTCGGCTTTGCGCATGTTGTCAGGGAGGACCCGGAAGCGCTTCCAGTCGGCATTGGAGGACTCGAAGGAGCCGCGGTTCACGTGGATCCAGCCTTCGGAGCCGATCCATTTGGTGCCGCCGCCAATGTCGGCATGGCCGCCGGCTATGGTCATTTTGATGCCGCCGGGGTATTGGAGTTCGCCGCGGTATTTCGTGCAGGTGTTCCACATGGCGGAGGGGTCGGGGAATTCACCCTGACATTCCACGGAGGTCGGGCCGCTGTTGTCCAGATTCAGGCCCCAGTGGGCGATGTCCACGTGGTGGCCGACCCAGTCGAGGAGCTGACCGCCGCCGAAATTGTAATGCCAGCGCCAGTTCCGGTGCACGCGGGCCTCGATGTAATCGACCATTTGGGAAGGGCCGACCCATTTATCGTAGTCCAGTTGCGGTGGGGGCGTGGTGACCTGGATTTTGTCCTTGGTGCCGGCGAAGTCGTTATGGCCGGAGGGAAGGCCGACCTGGACTTCCTTGATTTCGCCGATGTATCCGCTGCGGACGAGTTCGACGGCTTTGGTGAAATTATCCACGCTGCGCTGCCAGGAACCGGTTTGCCAGGTGACCTTGTTATCCTGCACGGTTTTGACGATCGCCTGCTGCTCCGCGATGGTGCGGGCGAGGGGTTTTTCACCCCAGATGTGTTTGCCGGCCTTCGCGGCGGCGGTGGCGACGAGCGCGTGCCAATGGTCGGGAACGGCGAGGGTGACGGCATCGATGTCCTTGCGCGCCATGAGTTCCTGGTAGTCGGCGTAGGCGGCGCAGTCCGTATTCTTATAGTTTTCGTCCACGGTGCGCTTGGCATTCGCGAGGTGATTTTTATCAAGATCACAAACGGCCAGGACCTGGGCATTGCCCAAAGCCATGGTGGATGTGGTGTTCCCCGGGCCTTGCATGCCCCAGCCCACGGCGCCCACGGTGACGCGGTTCGAGGGGGCCACAGTGCCATCCGCTCCGCGCGCGGCGGCGGGGATGATGATCGGAATGGCGAAGATGGCGGACTTTTTGATGAATTGACGGCGACTGGTGCTCATGATGGATGATTTTAATCGGAGCCCGGAGCATATCTTACAGGCACTCCGTGGAAAGAATATTCGATGTCATCGGTGAAAAATGCAGTCATGCCTGGTTTCAAAAGCCGCTGCCCGCCCACGACTGTTCAGACTGAGGAGCGGCGGCCACGGGGGCAGGGCAGGGGGTGATCGAACAGCATCGCGGCCTTGAGGCTTGGCAAATCCGACCGGCTGTGCTTTCCTGCGGGCGGTTCCCCATCCTATCAAAACAACGTGACCCTCAAGACCAAGCTGCTGCTCGCCCCCGTGATCCTCTTCGCGGGGTTTGAACTTGTCATGTGGGCTTTTGTCAGGATCCCGCTGGAGCCATTGAAAA
Source organism: Verrucomicrobiales bacterium (assembly GCA_028293305.1). Classification (GTDB taxonomy): domain Bacteria; phylum Verrucomicrobiota; class Verrucomicrobiia; order Verrucomicrobiales; family V1-33; genus CAIZWU01. The sequence goes on from JAQGPD010000390.1 coordinate 4,973, forward strand.
CCATTGATCTGGTGAATCATCTGCCGGGGTTGAAAAACGAGGTCCGCCTGGTTTTTGATAAACAACTGGCCCGCTACCTGGACAACGAGTCGGGCTCGAAACCCACTGGAACGGTGCGCATTCTCTGCGTCGGCGGCAGTGCCACCCTGGCCATGTTTCAAAATGCGGACGACACCTGGTGGGGAAAACTCGGCCGCCAACTCCAGGCGAAAGGCCAAAAAGTGCAGGTCGCCGCCTGGGGCCAGGACCGCACCGGCATCGTGGCCTCCACCCCCGTGGCCGCCTTGCTGATGGAGGATTGGCAACCTGATATTGTCATTGCCAACTATGGATTCGACGACGTGGTCGGCCAACCCGTGGAATATCGCTATCAACCCGAAAAAGCCGGCGGGCTTCCCGGTCCTGTCAGGGCCGCGGGATGGAAGCAGGCGATTCTGAACGTCAGCCAGACCGCGCGTCTGGCACGGTTCATGGCCCGCCGCCGCGAGGAGGGAGAAATTCAAAACAACATCGGACGCACGGATTTCTGGACCAAAATGTTGGGGGATATCAAAAAGGAGCGAAGCGCTGTGAGCATTCAGATGTTGCCCGCCCGCGACACCGTGCATGATCCGCTGTTGGAATACATGGACGGTTGGAAGGTCATGCAAAATCTCTGCAACCGCTTCGGCGCCCGTCTCATCATGACGGGCGAGCCCAGCCTTCATGACTCCACCAACAATTTCTCCCAACAGGAGAGTCTCATGGCCATGGTCCCCATGAAATCCCAAACCGGTCCCGACGCCAAATACGTCCGGCCCGACCCCGCCTGGGTGGAAAAAGAAATGAGCCGCTACGCCAGCGCCGCCGAAACCTGGGCGCAGGCCAACGGAATCCCCTGGCTGAATCTCAATGGCAAAGTCCAGCGCGACCTGGACCATTTCCTCAACGACGTCATCCTGACCGACGCCGGCGCCGCCCAAATGGCGGCCGGACTCCAGCCCGTCGTCGAAGCTGAATTGGGCAGGAAAATAGGAAAATAGGGAAATTTAAAATTAGGAAATTAGGAAATTAAGAAATTAAGAAATTAAGAAATGGGGAAATGGGG
>JAQGPD010000456.1 GCA_028293305.1 Verrucomicrobiales bacterium
GTTCACGCGCAAGCAGCTGCCCGGTGCTCTGAAAAACCGAGGCGGCCGGGGCGACTTACAAAGTCGCGGTCCGCGGGGAAGGACCGCGACTTTGCAAGTCGCCCCGGAGCACCGGCCAAAAAGCCCCCGGCACGGCCACGGCCCGAATTCACTCACCGTTCACGCTCTCTCACTTCCCCGTTCACGCGCAAGCAGCTGCCCGGTGCTATGAAAAAAACCGAGGCGGCCGGGGCGACTTACAAAGTCGCGGTCCGCGGGGAAGGACCGCGACTTTGCAAGTCGCCCCGGAGCACCGGCTGCAGAGCACCGGCCAGAACTCCCGCACCCGTCACGCGTCGCGCGCCAGCAGGCTGTTGCTGCGGCTTTTGCCTTTTTTGGTGGGTTCCGGTTCCTCGTCGCGGGTGAAGAGGGAGCGGACGTCGTCGAGGGCGAGATTGCTGGCGAAGCTTTCCTCTCCAAGCACGCCGGTGACGAGGGCTTGCTTTTGATATTGCAGGCGGCGGATTTTTTCCTCGACGGTGTTGGCGGAGAGGAGTCGATAGGCGATCACCGGATTCGTCTGGCCGATACGGTGGGTTCGGTCGATGGCCTGGCTTTCAACGGCCGGGTTCCACCATGGGTCATACATGATAACATAACTGGCGGCGGTGAGGTTCAAGCCGCTGCCGCCCGCCTTGAGGCTGAGCAGGAAGACGAGGGGTTCCTTGCTGGTCTGGAATTCCTGCACCACGGCCTGGCGGTCCTTGGTCTGTCCGGTTAGGATGACGTAGGGCCGTTCCTCGGCTTCGAGGCGCGCCTTGATGATGTCCAGCATGGAGGTGAACTGCGAGAAGACGAGGACCTTGTGGTTGGCCTCGCGGAGCTGATCCAGCAGGTAGAACAAAGCCGTTAGTTTCGCGCTCGGGGTTTCCAGGTATTTGCTGTCGATGAGGCCCGGGTGGCAGCAGATCTGGCGGAGACGCATGAGCCCCTGGAGAATAACAAAACTGTTTTTCCGGAGCGCGGCATCGGTGTCGAGACCGAGCAGGATGCGCTGCATGCGCTGCATTTCGGCGTTGTAGAGTTCCTCCTGGACTTCCTCCAGGGCGGAATACATGTCCTCCTCCGTGCGGCTCGGCAGGTCCAGGGCGACCTGGCCTTTGGTGCGTCGCAGCAGGAACGGACGCAGCCGGGCGCCGAGGCGGATCTGGGCTCCGTTGTCCTTGCGGCGGTCGAAGCGGTCCTTGAAATACTTCCGGTTCCCCAACACGCCGGGCATGGCGAAGGCCATGAGACTCCAGACATCCAGGAGGCGGTTTTCGATCGGCGTGCCGCTGAGCACGAGGCGGTGGTCGGAGCTGAGTTCGCGGGCGGCGCGGGCGGCCATGCTGTCAGGATTCTTGATCTGCTGGCCTTCATCCAGCACCACCGTCAACCAGTGGGTGGCCTTCAATTTATCGCCATTCACGCGGAGCTGGCTGTAGTTCAAAACGAGGAGATCCACTTCCTTCCCTAGCTTTTCAATATCCAGTTCCGTTTTGTCGCGCACGACCTGGACGCGGAGCGATGGGGCGAATTTCACCACCTCGCCGGCCCAGACATCGAGCACGGATTTCGGAGCGACCACGAGCACGGGAGCGACCTGTTTCGGCTCCCCGCCATTCGCGGCGGCGAGGGCGGCGGCTTCCGCGCGTTCGCGCAGCCAGAGGATCCAGCAGATGCTCTGCGCCGTTTTACCCAGGCCCATGTCGTCGGCCAGGATGCCGCCGAAATTGTTGGACGCCAGATACGCCAGGAAGTGGAAGCCCTCGATTTGATAGGGCCGCAGCTCCAACTGGAATCCGGTGGGCACCGGCGGACGGATTTGCAGCTTCAGGCGAGTGGCCCGGTCGCAGACGCGGTTCCAGGCTTCGGGGTCGAAAATTTCCTTGGCTCCCGGCTCGGCGAGTTGCAGGACGTGCATGCGGTGGGCCTCGCCGGAGAGGTCGAAGACATCCAGCCCCAGCTGATTCACGGCGGCGGCCTGTTCGTCGGTCAGGCTCATCTCCAGCCGCAGCCAGCCGCCATCCGGCATCCTGACAAATCCCCCGCGGGCCTCGACAAGGTCGCGGATTTGTTGGCGCGTGAGGTCCATGCCCTCCACCTCCACCAGCACCTTGAGATCGAACCAATCGATCTCGCCGGCTTCGGTGATTTCGAATTTCACGGACGCCTTCACGGGATCCGCGCGCAGCGTTTTCAAGTCGCCGTCCAGCTCCACGCTGACCGTTTCCGGCAGGGCGTCCAGCCATTTCACAAACTTGTCAGGGAACGTGCGGGTGAGGCGCGCCTTGAAGAATTTCCCGGTGGCATCCCAGGTCAGACCCAGGTCCGCCAACTGCTCCGGAACGAGGTGCAGCGCACGCCGGTCAAACCACGGCAGCCGTCCGTCCTCGAAGCGCCGGCTTTCCTCCAGGCGCCAGGTGTCCTTTTCCAAAACCTCGCGGCGGTAAAGATCGTCGTCGGCGGCGGAGATATCGGCCTGCACCTGCTCGGCATCCGCGGAGGGGCCTTTTTTGGTGAGCTTCAATTCCATCAGCGGCTTCAGCACTGCTTCCACGGCGCGGGCTTTCAGCGCGGGCGGCAGCGTGACATCCAGGCGGCGGAGGAAATCCACCCCGGTTTCACTTTCCACGACTTCAGCCGGCAATTCATAACGCGGCATGGCCTCGCCATTGTCCATCCAGGGACGCGGGCCGCGGAAGACGGCCTCGTCCGACAAATAAAGATCCACCGCTCCTGGCAAAACCGCCAGGCCGTAAGGAATGACCTCGCCATCGGCCATGGTCAGTTGCAAACCATACATACGGTCGCCGGCGGACTCCTCCAGGGGATCCGAGCACTCCCAATGCAGCGGGTCCGCGACATGGAAAAACGGCTGCTCATCCAGAGTGACCAGTCGGTCCGCCAGGGCGCGCTGACGCAGCAGCTGACCGAGAAATTCCCGTGCCCTGACATCATCGAAACGCAGCACCGCGGCCGGGGCCTCGCCACTGCTCCAATACCCGCACCACTGGCTGAAAAGCGCCTCCGAGGCGTCGTCCAATAACAACAGGCCCTGGGCCAGCGACTGGCGCAGGCGGGTGACTTCGAGTTCGCCGGTGACGGTTTCAAAAGACCCCTGCCCCGGCGGACGTTGCTGGAGTTTCGCCTCGCGGGTCGTGACCAGCAGCCGCAGCTCCAAAGGCCGTGGCGGGATCACGGGGCCAGTGATCACGCGGTCCAGACGCGCCTGCCAGGCGGCCATTTCGCGTTCCTTTTCCCAGGCGCGCATCTGCTCCTTGGTGGCTTCCTTTTCCGTGATGACTTCCATGAAAGGCGGATAGGGCAGCTTCTTCCTCTCAAAAGCGGCGGCGATGTAATTCCAAAATTGCAGGATGTCCCGCGGCGGTTCCGGCCAGAGCGTCACGGGTTCATAACCTTCCACCGGCCACTTCGGATTCAGCCTCACGAGGTCGGTGTCATAGAGCGCCTGCTCCATTTCATAACGTTTATACCGCTTCTCCAGTTTCTCGACAAACACGTCCTCCATCGGCAGCAGGCTGCGGCCCAGTTTTTCCTCGATCACTTCCAGCAATGACGCATCGCCCACCTCGTTCGGCGAGTCCGGCAGGGATTCCCCGCGGGCCACGCGTTCCAGCATGACGGCGGCAATGACGGCCGGGTGCTGGCTCTCGGGACCACTCAGTTCCCACTCCCAACCCAGGGTCGTGCGGGTGAGGATGACGCGGTAAACATCACCGCTTTCCTCGACCCGCGCACGGATGAAGGCGGGGCCTCCGAAGATCTGTTTGACCGCGCCATCGCTGCGCAGCCGTTCGGCTTCCTGGATGATAGGTTCTGAAAAGCGGGAAAGAAAAGCCTGCGTGACGCGGTCGGGTTCCATGGAGCGTTAGGGAAAATTCGGAAAAATTCAGGAAAAGGGGCGGGAATGGGAGCGCGCAAGCTACCACGGCGTTCCCGCCCCGCGCAATTACTAATGCACTGCTTCACCACCCGGGTTTCTTCATGCATCCTCAAGGTTCGGGGCGACGCCGGGGCGCGGCACAGCGCGGCGCGGCGCGGAGCGGAGCAGCGGAATCGGGGCTTGCCGGAAAGCAGGCTCCGCGCCAGAAATGCCGCATGCCGACACCCGCCGGACCGAAATCCCCGGACCCGCCCTTCCCGCCCACGCGATGGACCCTGATTCTGGATCTGCGTTCCGGGGATGCGGGCGCGGCGGACCGCGCCCTGACGGAACTTTGCCGGCTGTATTGGTATCCGGTCTACGCCTTTGTCCGGCGGCAGGGCAGCGGCCCGGAGGACGCTCAGGATCTGACCCAGAGTTTTTTCGCCCGCCTTCTGGAACGCAATGACCTCGCCGGAGTGCAGCAGGAAAAAGGAAGGCTGCGCACCTACCTGCTGGGTGCCATGAAAAACCACCTCATCCAGGACTGGCGCCACCGCTCCGCCCAAAAACGCGGCGGCGGCCATCCCGCGCTGCCCTTGGACGCGGAGGGAGTCGAAAAACGTTATGCTTCGGAGCAATCACACCTTTGTTCCCCCGACGCCCTGTTCGACCGGCGGTGGGCGCTGGACACCATGGCGGAAGCGCTGCGCCGCCTGGAGGAGGAATATAACGACTCCGGACGGACGGAGCTCCACGGCATTCTCCAACCCTTTCTCTCCTCCCGCCCCGCCCCCGGCCATGTCCCGGAGGCCGCCATCCGCCTGGGCATGACGGACGGCGCTTTCCATGTGGCCCTGCACCGGCTGCGGCAAAGATTCCGCCGCATTCTGGAATCGCTGGTCGCGGACACCGTGGGCTCCCAGGAGGAGGCGGCGGATGAACTAAAGCACTTGTTATCACTGCTCTCGTCGTGAACCCAGTGAAGCCCGTTCCCCGGCGGAAGCAACGACCTCCCTGACAAATCCAGCGTTCCATTACTAACCGGAACATCCACATTCCTCCGGCGGGGGATTTCAGCCACCCGTGCTCACCAGCACCCGGTAAAACCGGCGCGGCACCCCGGCGGCGGGCGCGGAAACCGTGAATTGCCTAACGGTGCCGTCCCCCAATATAAACATGGGCAGCTCCATCGACCAACTGCCGGCCGCCATGGTCGTGGAGGATTCCAGAATGTAGGCCCGGCCATCCTTGCTGGGGAAGGAAATGCTCAACAAACCCGGACCGGCACCGGTGATGGCGGCGACGCGCAGGCAATCCCGCGGATCCGCCGGATCTGTCAGGCCCGCCCACTCGCTCCGGTTGGTCACGCCGTCGCCATCGAAGTCCTCATCCGCATCCCAGGCCAAAGGCGGCAGCGTCTCCACCAGATAGGGCACCATGGTGGCGAACCTTAACAAACCGGACTCATAACTTCCAATGTCCGGCGCATTCAGGATGGGGAAATTCCGTTGGTCCACCAGCACCGGCGGATTCAAAACCAACGCCGCATTCCGCGCCGGACTGCCGGGGCGCAGGCCACAGGATTGCGTGGACCCATCCATGTCCAACGGCAATCCCAATAACGGATCCAGACTGCTCACCGTGCCGGTGCCGGTCAGCGATCCCGCGCCGGCGGTTTCCAGGTGCCCCACCAGATTGTGACCGGTTCTTGTCAGGACAGCATTGTTCCAAATATCGGCTCCCGTGCCAGCCGGGGAAAAGTTATCCGACACGATGGAATTGGTTATTTCCATCGATCCCCCGAACGCCTCCACCCCGCCGCCTTGGACGCTGGCCCCGTTGAAGGCGACGGTGCAATGCACCAGCTTCAGAGACCCGCCGCTCGAGATCCCGGCCCCATTCAACGAGGAATTATTGGCGACGCAAGAACTTGTCAGGGTCATCACCTTGCCCGGAAAGTTGGACAAGCCCCCACCCAGAGTGCCGGCAAGATTATCGGAGACATTCGACCGGTGGAGGTGCGCCTCCCCCTCGCTGTGAATCCCCCCACCCGCCTCCGGCGCCTCATTGTGCATCACGGTTGCCTCCACCAATGTCAGGATACCCTGATTCAGAATCCCCCCGCCAAGTCCCGGCAGGACCGCGCCGCCGCCCCGGCCGGACTTCACCTGCATGCGGATCAGGCCCAACTGCCGTTCCGCTGGATTTGTCAGGATGCGCTGGGTGCTTCCAGCGGCGGCCTCGATGATCGCGCCCAAAGCGAACTCCGTGCCGTCCAGATTAACGTCTTTTGAAATAACAAGTTCACCCCGCGCGGCGCTCAGTTCCAGGCGGCGGTTTGTTGGGGCGAAAGCGGAGGAGGAAAATGAAATTTCGCCACCCGGCGCATCCCGCAACGCTTCCCGCAGGGAAACCTGGGCTCCGGAAACCGGTGTGTCGAATTCATCCGCCAGGGTGGTCACCCAGGTCACATTCCGCTCCACCGCGCCAATGTCAGGAAGGCTGGCCCCGCCCACCCGGCCAGCGGCGGAACGGGGCAGCCCGCGCTGGTCGGTGGTCAGGCCCGGCACCGCCAATCCCGCCGTGACGACATCCAATGCCAGACTGTGAGTCATGGGCAGCATCGTCATCGTCCGACCGCCGTAGTGTCCCAGCGGCGTCAGGAGCGGCGACTCCGTCAATGCCGCCAGGCCACTGTCGGAACCGGACCCTGAGTTTACGGAATTTCCAACCATATTCACTCCCACGCGTGACAGCACCGACCGGTTTCTAACATCGGCTCCCTGCAAAGCCGGAGCGCTGTTGCCATACAGGATGCTGTTCCGGATGGTCGCCGGACCGCCACCCGCCGGCAGATCCAAGCCTCCGCCGCCCGCCGTGGCGCCATTGCCGGAGACCGTGCAGTGCGTCAGAAAAACCGGATTGCCTGACAAGATCCCCGCACCGTCAGGAGCGGTGTTTTCCGCCACGGTTGTCAGCGTCAGGTTCAACGTGCCGACATTGCCAATGGAACTGCTGGCAACCCCTCCGCCAAGGACGGTCGCCTGGTTGCCGCTGACCGTGCAGCGCTCCAGATTCAGAATGCTCATGTTATGCCCCACCGCTCCACCCGATGCCGACACATTCCCTGACAAGTCGCACTCCGACAACAAAAACTCCGCCCCGCCGGTCCCGGTGCCCACGCCCGCGCTGAACATCGCCCCGCCGGAAGTCGATGCCGTATTGCCCGAAAACGAAGTGCGGCGAATGGCTCCGTTGAAGTTGTTATAGACCCCGCCGCCACTGATCGCCGTATTGCCCCGGAACTGGCTGTCCACCATTTCGCAGGGCACCAGCTGATTGGCATAAACTGCGCCGCCGTTGTTTGCATTGTTGGTTTCGAAAAGACATCCTGACAAAGTCATGGACGTGCCCTGGCTCATCACCGCGCCGCCGTTCTGCGCGGAATTTCCACGGAACACGCAGGACCGCGCGGTGAAATTCCCGAGATTCCGGACCGCCCCGCCTTCCCCTCCGCTGAGGAATCCGCTGCCCCCGCCATCCGCCAGGGTGAGGCCGGACAAGCCGAAGGTGGACCCCGCGGCCACATTGAATAACCGATAGGAAACCGCCGCGCCATCACTCACCGTCACCGGCGCTGACAACGCCGACGAATCCACCACGCTGCCGCCGCCGGTGTCAGCCACGGAGATTTCAGACCCCAGCGCCAGAGTCTGCCCCGCCAACGCCGGGGCAAAGGTGATGAGATTTTCCCCGCCCAGCACCGCGGCATCCCGCACGGCCTCGCGCAGGGAAAGATTCGGACCGGCGGGGACATTGGCTTCATCGACCGCCGTGTTCACCACAAAAGGCCGGAGGCTGTCCCAGCTGCTGGCGACCACCAGATCGTCCCACCCCACCGTGCCCGCGCCACCGCTGGCGAGTCTCACGCCGGTGCTCCACCAGGTGGCGGCGTAGGTGGCGGTGACGGCCGGCACGGCACTGCTTTCCGGCGCGGTCAGGTCCGGATTGATGTAGAGCCTGACAACATTCGCGCTGAAGTCCAGCTTGGCCACCAGGGTGTAGGTGGTGCCCGGAATCACACTGACGGCGCTGACCGACAATGGGGTGAACGTATTCTGATCGTAGATGCTGAACTTCCCGCTGCCGTCCGGAAAGAGCCCCCAGAAAAGCCGCTCGCTGCCGAAATCAAACGAACTGATCCCGCACCAATTCACGCCGGTGCCCACGCTCATGACGACCTTGTAATAGACCGCGCGGTCCAGGCTGGTTTCGTTCACCGCGCTGGAAATCTCATCCGCCGCCAGGACGCCGTGATAGCGCCGCTTGGCCCCGCTTTCGCTGGTGACCAACTTGCCGCCGCTGAATCCGGGCGTATTATAGATAGCCTCCCACTGGGAGACGCGTCCGGTGTGGCCTGGCGAAACCGTATTGTCCCAATCCCAATGCACCCCGGCGCCCTTCCCCGCCGCCGGCCCCGCAGGATAGTTGAATCCGTCATAACCAATCACATCCGCAGCCGCCCGCGCGGTCAGGAGGAGGCCAACGAACGCCGCGGCGCGTCCAGCCGGGAGCACTGCGGAATCCAGGGAGAATTTTTTCATACCTTCTGCTGCGCTTTGTGGACGTGGGACTTACCGCGGATTGAAAAAAAGTTTGCCCGGACCGTTCGGATGATCTAACCACGCGTCCGTCCCTGCCCCGATTCCCCGCGTTTTCACCGCCCGCCGCATGACCGCCGATTCCCAGAACTGTCCGGAATGCCGTCTGCCCATCGCCCCGGACGCCCCGCGCGGCCTGTGCCTGCCCTGCCTCGCGCGCACCGTTTTTTTCCCGGAACCGGAATCGGAACCCGCACCGCACGCCGCACCGCACGCCGCACCGCACGCTGCCCCGCACGCTGAACCGCCCCCCCCGACCCCGCGGCATTTCGGATCCTGGCAAGTTTTGCGCATCGCCGGCGAGGGGGCGTTCGGCGTGGTTTATGAGGCGCTTCAAGCCGGAACCGTTCCCCGCCGGGCCGCGCTGAAAGTGCTGAAGCAAGGACTCGACAGCCGGGAAATCCTCGACCGCTTCACCACGGAATGGCAGTCGCTAGCGGAACTCGACCACCCCGGCATCGCCCGCGTCCTGGATGCCGGCGCGCAGGACGGCCAGCCATGGTTCGCGGCGGAGTGGATCCCGGACGCGCTGCCCATCACGGAATATTGCCAGCGCCATCGCCTGACCACTGCCCGGCGCGCGGAATTGTTCGCTGCGGTTTGCGCCGCCGTCGGCCATGCCCACCTCCACGGCATCATCCACCGCGACCTGAAACCGGCAAATTTGCTGGTCGATTCCAGCGGACGGGTGAAAGTCATCGACTTCGGCATCGCCCGTTTCACGCGGCAGGCCAGCACGGGAAATGTCTTCGCCACGCTGGCGGGCCAGGTGCTGGGCACCCCCGCCTACATGAGCCCCGAGCAGGCGGCGGGCGGACCGGAGCCCGTGGATCTGCGCGCCGACATCTACGGCCTCGGCGCCGTGCTGTGCGAAATGTTATGCGGCCAGCCGCCGTTCCCCCGCGGGCGCCTGGAAAATCTTCCCATGCATGAAGCGCTGGAACTTGTCAGGACCGGCGAACCCCTCCGCCCCTCCTCACAAAATCCGGAACTGCGCGGCGCCTGGGATTGGATCATCCTGAAGGCGCTTTCCAAGGACCCGGCGCGACGTTATGAAACCGCCGCCGCGCTCGGCCGGGATCTCACCGCCTGGCGGGAAGGCACCACGCTGCTGGCCGCCCCGCCCAGCCGGCCCTATCAACTCCGGCTCTTCCTGCGCCGCCACCGCGCCGCCGCCCTCGGCACCGCCGCCGTGTTCCTGGCGCTGGCGCTCGGTTTGATAGGCACCACCACGATGTCGTTCCGCGCCCGCAGCCGCGCGGAGGAGGCCCGCGTGCAAAGCCTGCGCGCCGCCGCCGGGGAGGCCGCCGCCCGCCGCAACGCCAGCCTGGGCGACCAACAAACCGCCCGCACCCTGTTCGACCGCGGCGAACTCGTGGAGGCCGCCCTGCTCCTGGCCCGGGCGGTGCGCTCGGATCCCCTGAACCACGCGGCCGCGGAACGGCTGCTCTCGGAACTGGTCTTCACGGATTTTCCCCGGCCCGCATGGCCGCCCAGGGAATGCCCGGAATTTATCCGCCAACTGGTCTTCTCCCCCGACTCCTCCCGCCTCGCGGTGCGGGGCTCGGAACTGGATGGAGGCTTTGCCCCGGGCTCCCTGACGCTTTTGGACACGCTCACCGGCGAGCCGCTTCCCAAGTCGATCAACCGCCCCATCCTCGGTCTGGCCTTCAGTCCGGACGGGCAATTCCTGGCAACTTCAGAGCCGTCAGGATACCTGACATTTTGCAGGACTTCGGATGGATCGACCGCCCCTTGCGCCGCGCTGCCGCACCCGCATCCCATCCGCGGCGTGACGTGGGGCACCACCGGCAGATTGACGACTCTGGAGGACAAGGATAAAAACAGCACCGGCCGGCTCTGGGATGTTTCGGATGGCAAAAAGCCGCGGCTGCTCGGCGCGGTCCCCGGCATCCAGGCCCTGACAACTCCCGCGTGGTCGCCTGACAAAACACGTCTCGCCTGGCGGGCGGCGGACGGCACGGTCACTTTGATGCGCACCGCGGACGGGTCGATTGTGAAATCGTTCCCCTCGCCCGGCGGCGGCGAGGTGGCTTTCACCGGCAATGGCACGCTGGCCGTCCTAACCTACGAAAGCGGTGTCCGCCTGCATTCGGCATGGACCGGAAAACCTGTCAGCGAACGCATCCAGGCCGGCACCAACCCGCTCTTCGTCGAGCCATCCCCGGACGGCACGGTCATCCTGACCACCGGCATGGACGGCCCGGCCACCCTCTGGGACCCGCTGGACCTGACCACCCGGCATACCTTCAGCGGCCGGTGGAACCGGGGAAAGTTCAGCCCCGGCGGCGACCGCCTGATTTTGTCAGGAGAATGGGAGGATCACGTCGTCCTTTATAATATGGACAACATGCGCCCCGCCTGTCCACCCATTCCCCTGCCAGGAAAAGGAGCGCAGGCCGCCCTGTCGCCGGATGGGCGCTGGCTCGCGTGCGGGGGCCGGCGGCGGGAGTTGCGGGTTTTCGATATCCGGCCCGCTTCCGCCACCGGCCTGCTCCCAGCCATCACCGCGCCGGTCATCCACCTGGGCTGGAGCGCCGATGGCCAAACCCTGCTGGGCCTTCAGGCGAATGCCCCGCCCGCCGCCTGGACCCGCCAGGGACGGCCCCTTCCGCCGGACTCCCTGCCTAACTGGACCGACGCCGTCCTGACCCTGGCCGCGGTGCCGGAGCACGGGGGCGTCCTCCGCCTCGGGTCCACGCCCTTCCCCCCCAACGCCCGCCCTGGCGATTTGATCCCCACCGAATGGCGGGACGGTTTGCCCGCTTCCGTCGTGACCATGGCCCTGGTCACGGGTAACACCGCCACCCTCGTTTTTGTGGAAAACGGGACCATCCTTCACGCCAAACCCCTCCATCCCGCACCCGGATTTTCCGCGCCGGCTCCGTTGACCCTGCCCGCCGCCGTTTCCCTCCTAACCAGCTCCCGCGACGGCGCGTCCCTCGCGCTGAGCCTCCAGGATGGATCGCTGCTTCATCTGAAAACCACCTCGCTCCAGCCGCTCTCCCAACATCCGCGCCTTGCCGCGAAGGCCGCCTCCCTGGCCATTCTAACGGATTCCAGAATCGCGGTGGGCGGCGCGGACGGCAGCCTGCGCCTATCGCCCGACCCTTCCGCCTCCGGCCCGGGCCCGGCCGCCCTGACAGAACTTTCACTCACGCCCGATGGCAGATTCCTCATCACCGGCGATGCCGAAAATGCCGCACGCATCCATGACGCCGCCACCGGCGAACCCCTGTCCCCGCCGCTCCGCCACCGCAGCATCGCCGACCGGCTCACCGGCGTGGTCCTCCGCGTCAGCCCGGATGGGAAATGGCTGGCCACCGGCGGCTGCCACGACGACATCATCCGCCTGCGCGCCCTGCCCTCCGGCCGGGAGGCGCATATTCTCCAGCACCTGACAAAACCCAGCGACTTCCAATTCGACTCCACCGGCACCCGCCTGATCAGTCTTTCATCCAACCATGGCGGATGCGTCGTGCAGTGCTGGGACACCGCCTCCGGCCTGCCTTTGCTTCCCCCGAAACTGCTTCACGAATCCGGGCCCGGCAGCCGGCTGGCACTTCCCCGCGACGGCTCGCAGGCGGCGGTGATTTTGGAAAATGGAAAGTTGTTATTGGTCGATCTCCCGCCCATCCTATCAAACACCCCGCCCTGGCTGGCGGACTTCGCCGAGGCCCGGATCGGATGGCATCTGGACCCCGCCGGCCTGCCGGAAGCCACCCCCATGCTCCCCGGCGCCACTCCAATCCCGACCGGCCCGCCCGGGCTGGATCCCTGGGTCCATTGGCTGCTGACACCCCCCGCCGCCCGCCCGCCGTCGCCCCTGGGCCCGGTGCCATTTCCTGACAATACCCCGGACCCTGACAGAAAATCCGCTTCCTGGAAAACCGCCCCCGGAACCGACCCCACAGCCACCAGGCACGCCCTGAGCCAGGCCGCCGCCGCTCTCCGTTTTTCCTATTCACGCCAGCCAGGAAGCATCCGGAAAACCTATCATTTCGCCCGGCTCGCCCTGCTCGGCGCGCCGGAAAACCCCGAAGTCATCGCTCCCGCCGTGGAAGCGCTGCACAACTCAGTGCCGCCGTTCCGCCGCCTCCCGCTGCTGGTCCATCTGCTTTTCAAACACCCCCGCAGCCCGGCCACCGCGGCAGTTTTCCACTCCATCCTGCCGTCCGGCGCTGATCTGTATTAACGGTCCCAAGCAATCCAGCTCCGGGAAGGAAATGGTAATAATGCCAAAGTCAGCTCCGGATGGTATAACATCCCGAACCATTCCGGAACATCGCGCCCACCACGGCCCGCAGCGACGGATCGGCGCCGAGGTTAGAGCATTTTAAATAATGACGCAGTCAGCGTCCGACCCCGGAGGGGTTAAATCTTTATAGCCATGATCACCCGTTAAAATTTCAGCTCCGCAGGAGCGACACCTGGCTTCATGGGGAAAGAATATGCCGCTCCTCCGGAGCTCGATCATTTTTCGCATGTGGGTCGCTATAAAGATTCCGGCCCTCCGGGCCTAACGTTGCAGAGGCCTGGCGGCTACGGCATTATTTTAACTGCGCCAGGGAACGCGGAGATGAAGCAATGCTGGCCTGGGGTTCAACCCCTGTTGGCACGGACAAAGTGAGCATGGTCACAGAGTGCCGTGGAAAACCGCTTCACTATCACACGTGGGGATTTCACCGCCTCTTCGCGGGAAATGAAGTGAATTTCCGCCGCTCAGTGAATCCGGAACCGGATCTTCACCCGCGGATCCACCCAAAGATCGTCAGGACTGATGCTACGGTTGTGATAGGGAAACTCCACGCCGGCTTTGTGAAAGGCTTCATACACCAGCTCGGAACAGATGTATTTCCGATCCCGCGATTTCCGCCCGAGGCCAAAGGCGATCCTCACCGCGATGCGCAGAATCTCCCAATTGTCATAAGGCTTGGTCAGCTGATCCATGCCGAAACTGATGGCTTTTTTCGAGACTTCCAAAGGCACCTCGGGATCGATCCGCGCCACAAACATCCGCCCGCGGTAGGGCTTCCGCCGGCCATGGTAGTCCTTCAGATATTTGGATAGGGGAGCCAGCCGCACCCCGATCATGGTTTCACTCTCCAGAATGAAAATGCGGTCCAAAAACTCGTCCCGGTAAATGATCCCGACATGGCTCCAGACGGACTTGGTGAACATGCGGATGGCTTTGCTGAAAAAATAAGTGCCGGAACAGAACACGATATCGCCGGTGCGCAGGGTGTCGCGGATTTCGTCGTAGGACACCGGCGGGCGGCTGGTGAGTTCTGGGACAGTCAGGGGTGCGGCCATGGGGGAAAATTTGGAAATTAGGAAATTAGGAAATTAAGAAATTAAGAAATTAAGAAATTGGGAAATTGGGAAATTGGGAAATGGGAAATGGGAAATGGGAAACTTCGAAAGTGCGCAATTGAGAAATCGGACGGTTAGTTAGGGAACTTCGCAGCTGGGAGTCGGGGAGTGGCGGTTGGACGGTTTCAATTTTGAAATTTGAAATCTCAAATCCACCCGCCTGCCGCCGGCTTTTGTCAGGGAATGCGGTGGCCTTTGGCGGCTTCCCAGATGCCATACCAATCCTCGCGGGCCAATGTCAGGGTGGCGGCGCGGGCGGCGGATTGGAGGCGCGCGGATTTGCTGGTGCCCAGCACCGGGAGCGGCCGGGAGGGATGCGCCATGATCCAGGCCAGCACCATTTGATCGACGGACGCCCCGTCATAACGCTCGGACATTTCCGCGCACACCCTGTGCAGACGGGCGGCGGCGGGATCGGACTCCTCAAATAGCCTTCCGCCCGCCATGGGCGACCATGCCATGGGACGCACCCGGATTTCCTGACATTGATCGAAAACGCCATCGGTGATCGGGTCCATGTGCAGCGGATTGAACTCCACCTGGTTCGTCACCAGCGGTTGGTCCATGCGGCTGTTCAGCGCGGAAAATTGGGACGCGCTGTAGTTGGAGACGCCGGCGCTGCGGATCTTGCCTTCCTTCAATAACCGGTTCAGTCCCTCCGCCGTTTCATCCACGGACGCCATCCAGTCAGGGCGGTGCACCAACAAACAATCCAGGGTCT
>JAQGPD010000482.1 GCA_028293305.1 Verrucomicrobiales bacterium
CCATGATGTCGGCCCGGCCGCCGAAAGCGCCTACGGGAAGGCCGCCGCCGATGACTTTTCCCATGGCGGTGAGGTCGGGATCGTAGCCGATGACTTCCTGATATCCCCCTTTGGCGAGGCGGAAACCGGTCATGACTTCGTCGAAAATCAGCAGGGCGCCGTATTCGCGGGTGAGGCGGCGGAGGAGGTCGAGGTAGCCGGGTTTTGGCAGGAAGAGGCCGGCATTGGCGGGGACGGCTTCGACGATGACGGCGGCGACCTCATGTCCGATCTCGCGGAAGGCGGCTTCGAGGGCGTCGAAGTCGTTGTAGGGCAACACGGTAGTGAGGGCCGCGAGGGCCGCCGGGACGCCGGCGCTGTCAGGCCGGCCGTGGGTGAGCGCGCCGCTGCCGGCGGAGACGAGGAGGCTGTCTCCGTGGCCATGATAGCAACCGGCGAATTTGATGATGCGGTCCCGGCCGGTGAAGCCCCGGGCGAGGCGGAGGCAACTCATGGTGGCCTCGGTGCCGCTGTTGCACATGCGCACTTTTTCGACGCTGGGAACCCATTCAACAATGGTGCGGGCCATTTCGACTTCGAAGGGATTGGGAATGCCGAAGCTGAGTCCGCGGGGGGCGACTTCCTTGATGGTATTTATAAGGACCTCCGGCGCGTGGCCCAGAATCGCAGGTCCCCAGGTGCCAACGTAGTCGAGGAGCCAGCGGTCATCCGCGTCCAGAATGCGGCAGCCTTTGGCCTGTTTGACGAAGAAGGGGTCGCCATCGACGTTGCGGAAGGCGCGGACGGGGCTGTTGACGCCGCCGGGGATGTATTTTTTGGCGAGGGCGAAGAGTTGGGAGGACTGGGAGGGCATGGTCTGGGAAAGAAAACGCGCGGCATCCACCAGAGGCGGGATGCCGCGCGATGTCCAGAAGGATTGGACGGGCGTCGGGGGGCGGAAAGCGGGGACTTTGCGGGTCCGACCGAGCCTGTGGGTTGGCTGGGTTGGGTTTTGTAAGGCTTACTTTTTGAGTTTTTCGAGGGCCTTGAGGGCGGCATCGCGTTCCTCTTCGGCTTTCTTCATGGCCTCCTGCGCTTTTTGAATGGTGGAATTGATCTCGCGGAGTTCGCTGGTGAGGGTGTCGGCGTCTTTGGAGAGGGCGAATTTGCCGGATTGCACGTCGGTCAGCAGGGCGTTGACGATTTTTCCGGGAATGAGGTAGGTGCTGACGCGCTCCGACCGGGCGATGTTCAGGCCGACGATGGCTCCGTTGACGTCGATGACCGGGCCGCCGGCGTCCTCGGCCTGGAGGGCGAGATCGCTTTGCACGGCGTTCGGGTAGCCGCTGGCGTTTTTGCTGAGGCTGGAACCCATGAGGGCGGTTTGGTCAAATTGGCGCTGGTCCAGGCGGGCGGCCACTTCGGCGCGGTTTCCGAGGGAGAGCTCGAGTTCCTGCGGCTTGCCGGCGCGCTCGATCTGGACTTTGACTTTTTGGTCGGGTTTCAGGCCGGCAACGAGTTTCTGGAGTTGGCGGGGGTTGAGGATTTCCTCGTTGTTGACGGAAAGGATCACGTCCCCGGCTTCGATTCCGGCGCGTTTGGCGGCCCCGCCGTCGATCACTTCGCCGATGAGCACGCCTTTGGCGGGGGGTTCGTCCCGGGACATGGAAATAC
Source organism: Verrucomicrobiales bacterium (assembly GCA_028293305.1). Taxonomy (GTDB): domain Bacteria; phylum Verrucomicrobiota; class Verrucomicrobiia; order Verrucomicrobiales; family V1-33; genus CAIZWU01. The sequence continues at coordinate 1,654 of JAQGPD010000482.1, forward strand.
CGAGGAATCCTTTGCTGCGTTCATCGAGGCTGCGGGCGGCGACGCTGATGACGCCGACTCCATTGACATCCTCTCCCGTGGTGACGGCGGCGATGAGGGTGCCGACGGGGGTTTCCGTATCGGCAAAGCGGGCGGGGGTGAGGCCGGTGGCTTCGATTTTGATCAAGGCGAGGTCGTAGGCCTTCATCGTGTCCACGACTTCGGCGGTGACGATGCGGCCATCGCCGAACTCGACTTCGATTTCGGATTTTTTGTCGGATTTGTCGCTTTTCGCGGACTCCACCTCACTGGCTTTGGTGAGGGCATAGCCGTCCGCGCTGACGATGGTGCCGAGGGCAACCTGTTTATTTTTGCGGAGAACGCGGACGGTGGATTGGCGGGCCTGGGCGGCGAGCGGGCGCCACTCGGCGAGGGAGCTGAGGTGGTGTTTACTGGTGCGGGGCAATTCCTCGCGGGCACCGGGGCCGAAGCCGAGGCCGTCGGGATTCCCGCCACGGCCCATGCGGCGGAGCATTTCCTCCATCATGCGTTGAGGATCAACAGGTCCGTCGGATCCGTCCGGGCGATTGCCGCGGTCCTTGGGGGCGTTTTCGCGGTCCTCCTCGCCGTGTTTGAACCAGTCCTCGCTTTTAAAGCGGTCCGCTTCACCGGATTCCATGAGTCGGCGGAGCAGTTCGGCCATGGGATTGTCCTGGACGTCGGCTCCACCGCTGAAGGGATTGGGGAGTTCCTGGCCGTTTTGCCAGAAGCGGGGTTTGGTGCCGTCGTTTTTGAATTCGAGCCGGAATTTTCTGGTTTGTCCGGGCACGTTTTGTTGGGCGTCGGCTTGTTGGGACAAGGCGAGCAATCCGGTGCCGGCGGTGAGTGCGGCCAGGGCGACGGGAAGGAAAAGTCGGGTTTTCATGGATTGGAACGGAGCAGAGCGTTTTTAAAATTGGGAATAGCGGTCAGGGAGACAGCTTGCGGGGGACGGCGGTCAGCGGGGGGCGGCCAAGGTGACTTCGAGTTCTTTTTCGGCGCCTCCGCGTTTGACGGTGAGTTTCAATTTGTCGCCGGGTTTCGAGGATTGGACTTTGGACACGATGTCATCGGATTCCTTGAGCGTGGCGCCATCGATTTTGGTGATGACGTCCTCCAATTCGACGCCGGCCTTGGCGGCGGGGGAGCCGTCGGCGACGGCGGTGACTTGGACGCCAAGTCCTTCAATGGTATCGAGTTGCACTCCGAGGTAGACTTTGCTGCGGGTGGGGGCGGATTGGGGTTCCGGGGCGGATGGCGCGTCCGGGCGGGGCTTGCGCGGGGTGGACTTGGGCTCGTCCGTTTCCTCGGGATCCTTCATGCCGGGCATGAGGGTGGAAAGCTTGCCCCAGACTTCGCCGTTTTTGAGGCGTTCCATGACACCGGCGAAGACGCCGATGGGGACGTGGCGGTTTTCGGAGAGGTTTTGGCTGATGCTGGAATGGATGCCGATCACGCGGCCGTCGAGGTCGAAGAGCGGGCCGCCGCTGTCGCCGCCGGAGACCGTGCAATCGCTGCGGTAGTAGGATTTGCTATCACTTTCCCAGAGGCGGCCGACCCGGAGGGGGGCGCCACGGAAGGGGTCGTAGCCGCCGGGGTGGCCGAGGGCGAGGACCCATTCGCCTTCCTCGACGCTGTCGCCGGGAGCCATTTCCGCGAACGGGTATTCCCCGGGCTCGGTGATCTGGGCGAGGGCGGCATCGCGGTTCATGTCGCGGCCGAGGGATTTTCCGCGGACTTCGCGGCCGCCGGGGAGGGTGATGGTGAGTTCCTCGCCGGTGGCGGCGAGGACGTGGCCGGCGGTGAGGATGAGGCCGTCCTTGCTGACAATGACGCCGCTGCCGGAACCCATCATGCCTTTTCTACTGGTGCCGGTGATGGCGACGACGGTGGGGCTGACTTTGGTGGCGACGTTGAGCACGCGGGTCTGTCTTTCCTGGAGGGACTCGGCGTGCAGGGGAAGTGTCAGGGTGCCGGTGGCGAAAACCAGGGCCGGGAAAAGCAACCGGGTGGACTGCAGGAAGCGGGAGGACATAGGTGTGGGAAGGGGAAGGAGTTCGCTGATATTTACGTGCAAAAAGCGATGACTTGCCCTGCTTTTATTTACAAATAATGAACCGCGTATAAGCAGCGGTTTCCGGGCCCCGCCTCCGGGAAGTCTTGTCAGGACGGATATTCAATCCACCTGATGTTCTTGATACGCAGGTGCGTAAGGGACAACACCCTAACCAACACCGGCCGTTTCCCCGCCATGACCCGGACAGGCCGGCGGAGCGATGATTTGTCAGGAAACCGGCGCGCTCAGAACGGGGGATTCATGGCGCGGCGGCGGCGCATCCAGCGGGGTATTTCCACGGGGTCGCCCAGGCCGGCTGCGGCGAGAAGGCCGATGGCGGCGGCTTCGGGCGTGTGGCGGAGGCCCCAGGCTTCGTAGGCGAATTCGTGGGCATCCCGGTCGCGGCCTTCGCGGAGGGCTTCGAGGGCGAGGAGGACGGAGTCGTGGGAGGCGAGGGTGATTTGGCGGAGAATGGCGACATCGCAGGCGCAATGGCG